>JALRAA010000221.1 GCA_023262645.1 Burkholderiaceae bacterium | reverse complement strand
CGACGCACTCACACGACTGCTGCGTATTTGCGCTCAATGGAGCAGCGAAGACCGCACCGCGCTGCAAACCCAGTTACGCAACTTGTTGCACTACCATTGTGGCGTCAACAGCTTGCGCACCCGCCAAGTGATGATGGAATTACAAGCCTTATGAAAACACATTTGTCTGTCAACCTCAACAAAGTCGCATTGGTGCGCAACACCCGATTGCTGGGTATACCGAGTGTGACCCGCGCCGCCACGTTGTGTTTGCAAGCAGGAGCGAATGGCATCACGGTGCATCCACGGCCCGATCAACGCCATATTCGTGCATCCGATGTGCATGATTTGGCGGCGTTGCTCAAGGACTGGCCAGACCGTGAATACAACATCGAAGGCAATCCTTTTCACAACCTGATGGACTTGGTGCGTCAGGTACGGCCCCAACAAGTGACCTTTGTGCCCGATGGTGAAAACCAGTTCACTTCAGACCACGGCTGGCGTTTTCCGCAAGATGCCGAGGCCTTGAAAGACATGGTGGCTGAGGCCAAAGATTTGGGTGCGCGCGTCAGTTTGTTCATGGATGCCGATGCACGCGCCATGGGAGCTGCCAGCGAAGTCGGCGCCGACCGAGTCGAGCTCTACACCGAGCCTTATGCGCAGGCGCATGGCACGCCCATGCATGCCAGTGTGCTGCAAATGTTCACGGCGGCAGCCGTGGCGGCGCAGCATGCTGGGCTCGAAGTCAATGCCGGGCACGATTTGAATTTGCACAATTTGCGCGATTTTGTGCAAGCAGTGCCAGGCGTCAAGGAAGTCTCGATCGGCCACGCGCTGATGGCCGATGCCTTGGAAATTGGATACGACGCCACGGTTCGTGCCTACTTGGTCTGCTTATCGCCATGAGCCAGATTTTTGGCATCGGCACCGATATTTGTGACATTCGCCGTATCCGTGCTGCTTGGGAACGGCACGGCGAACGCTTTGCCATGAAGATTCTGAGCGACGCCGAAATGCACACCTTTCGAGCGCGAACCGCACGCTGGCCAGACCGCGGTGTGCGCTTTTTGGCCACCCGTTTCTCTGTCAAAGAAGCCTTCAGCAAAGCGATTGGTCTGGGCATGCGCATGCCCATGACTTGGCGATTGTGCGAAGTCGGGCGCCAGCCCAGTGGTCAACCCACCATTGTGTTGCACGGTGTGCTGCACGCATGGTGTACCCAGCGCCGATTGCGTGCGCATGTGTCGTTGAGTGACGAAAGCGATTACGCCACCAGTTATGTCATTGTTGAACAATCCCCACCATGAGCACCCCACACACACACGCTCCGTTGATCCTGGACATCGCAGGCACCCAATTGACCGACACCGATCGCCGCCGACTGACGCATCCACTGACAGGCGGCATGATTTTGTTTGCCCGCAATTGGCAGGATCGTGCGCAGCTCCAAGCTTTGTGTGCTGACATCAAATCGGTGCGTCAGGATTTGCTGATCCTGGTGGACCACGAAGGCGGCAGGGTTCAGCGGTTTCGCACCGACGGTTTTGTGCATCTGCCACCCATGCGTGCATTGGCTGATCTATGGGCCAAAGACGACAAAGGTTTGCCGGGCAGCGGTGTGTTGAATGCCATGCAAGCCGCCACGGCATGCGGCTATGTGTTGGCCGCGCAATTGCGTGCATGCGGCGTCGACATGAGTTTCACGCCGGTGCTGGACCTGGACTTTGGCAGCAGCAGCGTCATCGGCGACCGCGCGTTCTCGCGCGACCCGCGCATGGTCAGCGTGCTGGCCGGCAGCTTGATGCACGGACTGCTGCAAGCCGGCATGTCCAATTGCGGCAAACATTTTCCCGGCCATGGCTATGTCAAAGCCGATTCACATACCGACATACCGGTAGACCACAGAAGTTTGTCTCGCATCCTCAAAGACGATGCCTTGCCTTACAGCTGGTTGCACCACACCTTGAACAGTGTCATGCCAGCGCACGTCATTTATCCCAAGGTCGACAGCCGGCCTGCAGGGTTTTCCAAGCGCTGGTTGCAAGACATCCTGCGCCACCAATTGGGATTTCAGGGGGCCGTGTTCAGCGACGATTTGTCCATGGCCGGGGCGAGGTTGATCGATGGCAAAACCGTCAGCTACACAGAAGCCGCGGTGCAGGCCTTGAACGCAGGCTGCGACTTGGTCTTGTTATGTAACCAAAGCACCCCCGACAGCGAGGGCGGCGGTGCTGCGGTAGACGAGTTGCTAAGCGGTTTGGCGCTGGCTCAAACCCGTGGTGAATGGCAGCTTTCTCCTGTGAGCGAAAACCGTCGGCGCGCTTTATTACCCGCCACGGCACCTCTCCATTGGGATGATTTGATGACGCAACCCGCGTATTTACAGGCTTTGGCGCTGTTGCCCTGAGTTTTGCTCGGGGGCTATGTCGCCCAGGGTAGGTAGGCCGCCATAAGCGGTTAAAATAGCAGACTTGCCCTATTTATCAGGGCCGTCGTCTCGCAAAAGGAATCCCATGGCAACCAAATCTGGCAAAACCTCTGTTGACGAGAGTGGTCTTCGTTTTACCAGTCGTGAAAATGGCTCCCCGTTCGCCGGAATGGGCAAAATGGGCGAAACCATGTCCTGCATCAAATGCGGCATGCACAAACCTCGCCGCCAAGGCAGTCAACAGCGCTTCGCAGGCAGTCTGGCATTTTTCTGCCACGACTGCAAACCACCGAAGCCCGCCGCACCTGCCGCACCGGCAGCCACCAAAGCGGCTTGATTCTTCAGTGAGTGGGGGTTTCCCGGCGCAAGGCGGGAAACAAAATCACATCCCGAATACTGGGACTGTCGGTCAACAACATCATCAAACGGTCAATGCCGATGCCGCAACCACCGGCGGGTGGCATACCGTATTCCAAAGCCCGCACAAAGTCATGGTCGTAGTACATGGCTTCATCGTCACCACCCTCCTTGGCATCGACCTGCGATTGAAAACGCGCCGCTTGGTCTTCAGCGTCGTTCAGTTCTGAAAACCCGTTGCCAAATTCACGACCGGTGATGTAGAGCTCAAACCGTTCTGTCACGTCGGGGCGGGCATCGTTGGCACGCGCCAGCGGAGAAATTTCCACCGGGTGTTCACAAATGAATGTCGGCTGCCACAGTTTGTCCTCCACCGCTTCTTCAAAGTACATGACTTGCAAGCCAGCCAAACTGCGCTTGGAGAGTTGGTGCTTTTCTTCAGTCATGCCCGCTTTTTTCAAGGCGTTCACCAGCCACGTGGTGTTGTCAACGTTGTCGGCGGCTTCGGTGTATTTCAAGATGGCTTCGCGAATGGTCAAGCGAGCAAACGGCTGCGACAAATCCACCGGCTTGCCGTCATAGGTCAGCAACTGGCTACCCACGGCTTTTTGAGCGGCATCGCGGATCAGCGATTCGGTGAAACCCATCAGGTCTTGGTAGATGCCTGGTCACCGATACCAACGGCGACATCTTTGTTGGTGACCTGCTGGAGACGAGCGCCCGCCGGTATCACGCACAACGGCAGGATGACC
>JALRAA010000220.1 GCA_023262645.1 Burkholderiaceae bacterium | reverse complement strand
ACGAGATGGATCGGCTTGCAAAATAATTTTGACTTGGTTGGTTTTTCGGTCAATTTCAGTGCGCGGCTCAATACGGGCGAAAGCAAAACCAAAATTTCCAAAATATTCTGAAAAAGCTTTGGTGGTTTCAACAATATCGGTAATGTTGTAAGTGCGCCCAGGCTTGATGCTGATCAATGATTTGAATTCATTGTCTCTGCCTAAATAGTAACCTTCTAACTCAACTGAGCTCACAACAAATTGTGAACCTTCTGTGATGTTGATAGTGATGTTGATATCTTGTTTGTTAGGGGAGATGGCCACTTGGGTGGAATCCACTCTGAATTCAAGGTAGCCGCGTGAGAGGTAAAAAGAACGGATGTTCTCAAGATCGGCATTTAACTTGGCTTGGGAGTACCGGTCAGATTTGGTGTACCAGGACATGTAGTTGGGCTCAGACAAATCTAATTGGTCTTTGATCGTTGATTGGTCAAATGCCTTGTTGCCAACTATTTTGAATTCTTTGATTTTGGAAACTTCACCTTCGATCACGGTGAAGTTCAAGTTGACCTTGTTTCTTTCAGAGGGTGCAACCGTAGTTACTACTTCAGCACCATACAAACTTTTATTGATGTACTGGCGCTTTAACTCTTGCTCTGCCCTGTCGGTGAGCGCTTTGTCGTATGGACGCCCTTCTGAAAGCCCAATGTCTTTCAACGCCTTTTTGAGAGTGTCTTTGTCGAATTCTTTGATGCCAATAAAATTTACGGATGAAATCAATGGTCGTTCTTCTACCACCACAATCACCACATTGCCTTTGAGTTCAATGCGCACATCTTTGAACAAGCCCAATGCGAATAAATTTCGAATGGCTAAAGTACCTTTGTCATCTGAATAGCTCTCGCCAACCTTGAATGGAAGCGTTGCCAGTACGTTACCTGGTTCAACCCGCTGCAATCCTTCTAATCGAATGTCTTGAATATCAAACGGCTCCACGGCAAACACCGACTGGGCCATGCAAACCGATAACAACAACACAGAAAGTAATTGCTTAAAGCCTGAAAAGAAAAAAGATTTCATAGGTAAACCAGAAGTTGTATTGTGCAATTGTTCTGATAATACAACAGTGATGAAGGATTCACGGCCTTCATGACCATGGTGAAAACTAATGGATTTAAATTTCAGCCAATTGATGCGCAAATCTCACAGCAGCCGCTCTTGACTGCTCATCGATCGCAAGCAAATCATCCAAATTCAAAGGCTGTGCAGGCTGAATGGCCGACAAGGTAGATAAATTCACCTCGTGTATTTGGTCAAAACGTATTTTGCGCTGCAAAAAGCATTCAACAGCCACTTCATTGGACGCGTTCAAAACCGCGGTTGTTCCTGATGGCGCTGACAACGCCTGCCAAGCCAAAGCCAAGCCCGGGTATCGCAATTGGTGTGAGGCATCTTCCATGGATTCAAAAGTCATTTGGGATGCTTGTTTGAAATCGATAGGGGACGCGCCACTGCTCACCCTGTCTGGCCACGCCAAACCATACGAAATAGGCATGCGCATATCTGGCGTTCCCAATTGCGCAACAACAGACCCGTCAACAAACTCAACCATGGAATGGATGATGCTTTGCGGGTGTATGACCACTTCAATTTGCGACGGTGCCATGCCAAATAAAAATTTGGCCTCAATCACTTCAAGCGCTTTGTTCATCATGGTGGCTGAGTCCACCGAAATTTTTCTTCCCATGACCCAATTGGGGTGGGCGCATGCCTGCTCTGGCGTGATTTCTTTGAAGGTAGCCGGTGCGCGGGTACGGAATGGGCCACCAGAGGCGGTCAAAATAATTTTGTTGACGGATACAGGCCAAGCTTGCGGGTTCTCCGGCAGGGATTGAAAAATGGCCGAGTGCTCGCTGTCAATCGGCAGCAGTTTTGCTCCGCCTTGAAGCACGGCATGCATGAATAACTCTGCACCTACCACCAGTGCTTCTTTGTTGGCCAACAACAAACGTTTGCCTGCCAACGCCGCCGCCATGCATGACGCTAAGCCTGCTGCACCCACAATGGCGGCCATGACCATATCCACCCGTTGATCACTGGCCACTTCACACAATGCATTTGCTCCTTGCAGCACACGCGTGGGGATGTTTTCAGCCAACAGTTTTTCTTCAAGTTGCCGGGCGGCCTGCGTATCTACCATCACAGCGAACTGCGGCTTGAATTTCACACATTGGCTGAACATCAATTCAAACTGCTTGGCACCTGTCAATGCAAACACTTCAAATTTTTCTGGATGCCTTGCGATCACGTCCAATGTGTTGACGCCAATCGATCCCGTAGAACCCAACACTGTGATGGTTTTTTTCTTCATGGTCATCAAAACTTGGAGATCAAAACAGCAAGAGGTAACACGGGGAGCAAAGCATCAAGCCTGTCGAGTACGCCCCCATGACCCGGCAGCAATCGGCTGCTGTCTTTGACACCTGCAGCGCGTTTGATCAAAGACTCAAACAAATCCCCAGCTGCGCTGGTCAAAGTCAATACAAACAACCCTGCCAACAATGCTGGCCATCCAAACATAAGCAGTCTGGAAAAAATAGTGTCGTTTTCAAGAGGCACATAACTTGACACCCATAACCATGTAACCGCCAACAACCACACTGCGATCACAGCACCCACCAACCCTTCCACACTTTTGCCGGGACTGATGGTCGGCGCCAATTTTCGCTTTCCCCATCTTCTTCCAGTGAAATAGGCTGCGATGTCTGCTGTCCACACCAACAAAAGCACAGAAATAAGATAAGCTGTTCCCAAGAGTTTGGCTTGAAGCAAGGCCAAGCCAGTTGTTATCAATAAATAAATACCCAAAATCAGTCGCAAGAATTGAGGAGTGGCTTGCCAACTTGAACTGCCCATTTTCAGAAAAAGAACAATGGTAAAAAACCAAATACTCACGCAGATCAACCAAAAAAGCATAGATATTGGAAGGTAGTGGTGCCGAGACCAATAACTTGTAAATAGCGACAAACACACCACTGGCATCACAAAAGCAAATCTAAAACGCAAACCGTTTAACCGACCCCACTCCCACGAAGCTGCACACAGCATGACCATACCTAGCACCCCCAACCCCAAAGGTGAAGGATGAAATAACGCAGGCAAAAAAACCAACAGCATGGTGAGTGCTGTGATGATGCGCTGCTTAAGCATGGTGTGTACCCATTTACACAGCCATGATTTCTTGCTCTTTCGCCGCAATCAATTTATCAATGTCTGCAATGTGCTTATCTGTGAATTTTTGAATGTCGTTTTCAGCACGCTTTTGCTCATCTTCAGAAGCCAATTTGTCTTTGACCAGTTTTTTAACCGCCTCATTGGCATCGCGTCGCAAATTGCGAATGGCAATTTTTGCATTCTCACCTTCGGTGCGAACGATTTTGGTCATTTCTTTGCGACGCTCTTCTGTCATGGGCGGCATGGGGACGCGAATTAAATCACCCATGGCTGACGGATTCAAGCCCAAATCACTTTCACGAAT
>JALRAA010000021.1 GCA_023262645.1 Burkholderiaceae bacterium | reverse complement strand
TCTTCCGATCTACGCCGTGATCCAGCGCGGCCGCAACGACGACCAGCTGCTGCCGCTGGCGGCCCTGGCCCGCGAGCGGGGCCTGGAGCTGCGGCTGATCGAATACATGGATGTGGGCGAAACCAATGGATGGCAAATGGACGAGGTGCTGCCCTCTGCCGATCTGATCAAGATGTTGCAAACAGAGTTCCCGCTGGTGCCACTGGAAGCCAGTGCCCCGGGCGAAACCGCGCAACGCTGGGGCTATGCCAATGCCTCTGGCGAGTTTGATCCGTCGCTGGGTGAAGTGGGTGTGATCAGCAGTGTCACGCAAGCGTTTTGCAGCGATTGCAACCGCGCACGTTTATCCACCGAAGGTCAACTCTATTTGTGTTTGTTTGCTGCACAAGGCCACGATTTGCGCAGCTTGCTGCGCAACGGCACGAGTGACGCCGATATCGCCTCTGCCATCGGCTTGATTTGGCAACAACGCGAAGACCGCTACTCTGAGTTGCGTGGACTCGGGTCTTTGCAAACACCGTCGGCAGGAAAAAAACGCATTGAAATGAGCTACATCGGCGGCTGACACCGACCGCCTATGAAGCCCACCTACCCCATCAACAAGGCGCAAATCACCGGCTGGGTGTTGGCAGGTGGTCAAAGTTCACGCATGGGTGGTGTGGACAAAGGTTTGTTGACATTTCAAGGACAAACACTGGTTCAACGGGCCATAGAACGTTTGCAACCGCAGGTCCATTCGGTCATGGTCAACGCCAACCGGCATGCTTCGCAATATGCCATGCACGGAGCCCCTGTGGTCGCTGATTCTGAACACAGCTTCAAAGGCCCTTTGGCGGGTTTTTTAACAGGCTTGCAACACTGCCCTACCGATTGGCTGGTCACGGTGCCGTGTGACTGTCCTTTTTTTCCTACAGACTTGGTCATGAAATTGGCGGCGGCAGCCGAACAATCTCAAGCGTTGATGGCCATGGCGCAGGCGCCGGAAGCCACACCCGAAGGAACCGATGCATGGCGTTTACAACCGGTGTTTTGTTTGATGCACCGGCAATTGGCAAACAGCTTGCACACCCATTTGCAATCCAGCGGCTTCAAGATCACCGATTGGGCCAAGCAACAAGCCTTGGCCATTTGTCCCTTTGAATCGGCATCTGGGCCGCAGCCGTTTGCCAATGCCAACACGCCGCAAGAACTCCAGTATTTGCAATCCTTGGCGTGACAGTTTTTAACGCATCTCTTTAACCGTGCGACGGAGCAGTGTCTTCCACCACGGTCATGTTGGGACCAGGCGTTGCCTTGCGCGCAAACATGGAATACATGGTCGGCACCACAAAGATCGTCAGCAATGTACCCAAGGACATGCCGCCCACAATCACCCACCCGATTTGACGGCGACTCTCTGAGCCTGCGCCGGTGGCCAAGGCCAAAGGAATGGCACCCAGCACCATCGCGCCAGTGGTCATCAAAATAGGTCGCAAACGCAGTGTGGCGGCACGGTGCACAGCGTCCAATGCACTCAAACCGTTCGCTCGCAATTGGTTGGCAAACTCGACGATCAAAATACCGTGCTTGGTGATCAAACCCACCAAAGTGATCAAGCCGATTTGGCTGTACACGTTCAAGGTGCTTTCGGTGTATTTGAGCGCCAGCAACGCACCGACCATCGACAACGGCACCGACAACAAAATAACAAACGGGTCGACAAAACTTTCAAACTGCGCGGCCAACACCAAGAAAATAAACACCAACGCCAACACAAACACACTGGTCAACGAACCGGTGGATTGCGCGAATTCCCGTGAACTGCCGTTCACATCGGTGGAGTAACCCGTCTTCAAGACACGGGCGCTGACTTCGTTCATGAATTTCAATGCTTCACCCAGTGAATAGTTCGGCGCCAAGTTTGCGGTGAAAGACACACTGCGGCGCTGCGCGAAATGGTTCAGTTCACGAGGCACCACCACTTCTTTCAAGTGCACCAAGGCCGACAACGGCACCATGACGTCGCCTTTGCCGCGTACAAAAATCTTTTCAATGCCGTCAGGGCTGTCACGGCCTCTGGCATCCGCTTGCACCACCACATCGTATTGCTCGCCATTGCGTTTGAACTGCGTGACGGTTCGTCCGCCCATGGCAGTTTCAACGGCACGGGCGATCGTCTCCACCGGCACACCCAGATCGGCTGCGCGATCGCGGTCCACGGCCAAACTCAATTCGGGTTTGTTCAAACGCAGGTCAACGTCTGCGCTGACGATGCCCGGGTTTTTCGCGATTTCATCTTGAAGTTGCTTGGTGACTTTGGCCAAGTTCTCATAACTGTCGCCCGTGACCACCACAAAGTTAAATGGGCGCTCACGAAATGCTTGCCCCAATGAAGGCGGGGTGATGGGAAACGCCATGACGCCAGGCAAACTCGCCACCGCTGGCATCATTTCACGCGCCAAGTCCAAGGTGGATTTGGGTCGTTCTGCCCAAGGCTTGGCACCCAAAAATACCGCGCCTTGCGCCACCGTCGGATTACCCACGACCGCGAAAAATTTATCGAACTCTGCATATTTGCGACCGATTTTTTCCAGCATGTTCACGTACTTGGAGGTGTAGTCCAAGGTTGCACCATCTGGGCCGTTGATGATGATCAAAATAACGCCTCTGTCTTCCATGGGCGAGAGTTCGGTTTTGGCTGTTTTGAACAATTGGTAAGAGCCCCAAGCAGCCAGCAACATGATGGCCACCACAAACCATCGTCTTGAAATTTTGAGAGGGCCCACGCGAAACGCCGTCAAAGTCCACAACAAAACAGCGCCATAAACGCGTGTCATGCCCTCTAAAAAACGCCCGACCAAACGGTCAAACAAACCTGGCTTGGGGTTGTGCTTGAGCAGCAACGAACACATCATCGGTGACAACGACAAAGCCACCACACCCGACACCAACACCGCACCGGCCAAGGCCAGCGCAAACTCGGCAAACAAACGACCGGTGCGCCCTGGCGTGAATGCCAACGGTGCAAACACCGCCACCAAGGTCAAGGTCATGGCGACCACCGCAAACCCGATTTCGCGCACACCTTTGATGGCTGCGGCAAACGGCTCCATGCCTTCTTCGATGTAACGGTAAATGTTCTCCAGCACCACGATCGCGTCATCCACCACCAAACCGATGGCCAACACCAGCGCCAACAAAGTGAGCGAATTGATGGAGAAGCCAAACAGCGCCATCAACGCGAAGGTGCCAATCAGCGACACCGGGATCGTGATCAACGGGATGATGGACGCGCGCAGCGTTCGCAAAAAGAAAAAAATCACCAAAGACACCAGCGCAGCAGCTTCGAGAATGGTTTGGTAAACCGCTTTGATCGATTCCTCAATGAACACCGAGGAGTCGTTGGCCACTTCGATGTCCACGCCTTTGGGCATGTTTTCGCGAATACGCGGCAGCATGGCGGTGATGGCTTTGCTCAAGTCCAGCGGGTTGGCGGTGGAATTGCGCAACACACCCAAGGCCACCGCTTCGCTGCCGTTGTAGCGCACAGAGAACCGCTCAGCCAAAGGGCCTTGTTCAATGCGGGCCACGTCACCCAAGCGCACGGGCATACCGTTGATATTGCGCACGACGATGTCTTGGAATTCTTCGGGTTTGCGCAAATCGGTGGCTGTCGTGACGTTGAATTCGCGCGACAGGCTTTCGACTCGGCCAGCAGGCACTTCCACATTGGAGCGGCGCAAAGCTTCTTCCACATCTTGCGTGGTCAAACGGTATGAAGCCAGCCGGTCGGTGTCCAACCAAATGCGCATGGCGTATTTGCGCTCACCAAAAATACGGACATCGGCCACGCCGGGCGCGGTTTGCATCATCGGCTTGGCAATTCGGTTGGCCAAGTCAGTCAGCTCCAGCGTGTTCATGGTGTCTGAGCTCAAAGACAACCAAATCACGGGAAAAGCATCTGCCTCCACCTTGGCAATCACAGGCTCATCAATGCCCACCGGCAAACGCTGGCGCACCCGAGACACTTTGTCACGCACATCTGAAGCCGCTGCATCTGGGTCGCGCGACAGCAAAAATTTCACCGTGATTTGGCTTTGCTCTTGGCGGCTGATGGATGTGATCACATCCAAACCTTCAACACCAGCCAAAGAGTCTTCCAATGTTTTGGTGACCTGGCTCTCAACCACCGCGCTGGATGCGCCCACATAGCGGGTTTCAACAGTCACCGTCGGGTTGTCAATCTTGGGGTATTCACGCACCACCAAACGGTTGAACGACACCACCCCAACCAACAATATGAGCAACGATAAAACGGTGGCGAAAACAGGACGCCGTATGGAGAGTTCAGGCAGTTGCATGTCAGTTCCTGGTTTCCACCACGCGCAGTCCAGTGCCGTCTTTTTGCAGGCGGTGCTGGCCTGCCACCACCACACTGTCGCCCGGATTCAATCCCGAGAGAATTTCCACCCGGCCGGGGCGGCGCGATCCCAGTTTGACCTCGGTGCGCTTAGACACCAGTTTGGTTTCAGGTGGCAATGGCCCATGGTCGGGCACTTCTTCAGGGGCCACCGCTTTGATGACGAATTGTTTGCCGCCCATGGGCACGATGGCTTCTTCTGGCACTGACAAGGCGGCTTGTTTCAATGCAAACAACGCATTCACCCGGGCAAACATGCCGGGGCACAAAGGTCCGGGTGTGCCGCCTTTGTCTGCGTAGACCGCGGGTGAAGGCGGACAAATGGCTTCTGCAGAATTGGGCGCGACGGATGTGGGTTTGGCAACAGGCGCAGAAGGCTCTGTGGTTTTGCCTTTGGTTCCCCCACCGACATTGCTGAGCAAAGCGCGCACACTGATGGAACGACCGTTGGCGTCGATCAATGGATCAATGGCTTCAATGCGGGCTTGAAAATTGCGACCCGAAATGGCATCGACTTGAACTTCAACGGTTTGTCGCAAACTCACTTTGTCTTGGTAGCGCTCTGGCAAACGGAAATCGACATACAAAGCGCTCAGGTCTTCCAAGTTCACAAGGTCCGCGCCGTCTTTGACAAAGTCGCCAATGTTGACCGTGCGAATGCCAACAGTTCCAGAATAAGGTGCCAATATGCGCATGCGTTGCCAACGTGCACATGTGAGAGACAACTGCGCTTGTGCCACTTGCAAGCTCGCTTGGCTTTCATCAAGCGCCCGTTGCGCGATGAAATTTTGCGCGACCAACTCTTGGTTGCGCCGATGGTTGGCTTGTGCAATAGACACTTGTGCTTGCGATTGTTGAATTTCGGCGCGTTGCAAGGTGTCGTCTAACTGCACCAACATTTGTCCGGCTCTCACTTGGCTGCCATCGCTGAAACCCAGTGCCACGACACGGCCTGCCACTTCAGGCCTGACCATGGTGTTTTGTCTGGATTTCAACGTTCCAATGGTTTGCGCATCGTCACGCAGACTTGAACTCTCCACCTTGGCCAATTCAACACCCATTGCACGCGGTGGTCCGGGGGGCGCGCCGGGGGCTCCCGCACCAGGTGCAGCGGCACCGGGGGCACCCGCACCGGGGGCAGATGGGGCGGCTGCAGATGGAGCCGCTGGGGCGCCGGGGGTACCGGTTGCTGGGCCGGCTGCTGTGGCCGACGTCGGGGGTTTGCGCATGTACCACCATCCTCCGCCAGCGGCAACAGCCAAGGCGATCAATGCGATGAAGGTATTTTTATGGAGGATGGGCATGGTGAAAGGCTGCTAATGACTATCGGTTCATTATCAACCTGTTTGAACTTGCCGCACCCCCTCGTTTGCGAGCGCGTCGGCACGCTCGTTGCCCGCGTCTCCTGAATGGCCCTTGACCCAATGCCAAACAATCGCATGTCCGCTTTGCGACAACAACTCGTCCAAAATTCGCCACAGGTCTTCGTTCTTCACAGGCTTTTTATCGGCTGTGCGCCAGCCACGCGCCTTCCAGTTCGCCATCCAAGCAGTGATGCCTTGTCGCACATATTCACTGTCCAGATAAAAGTCCACCTGACAAGGTCTGTTGAGTGCGCGCAAGGCTTCGATGACTGCTTGCAATTCCATGCGGTTGTTGGTGGTTTGGGCTGCGCCACCGCACAGGTCTTTTTCGATTTCGCCATAACGCAAATAAACCCCCCATCCGCCCGGGCCAGGGTTGCCTTTGCAAGCACCATCGGTGTAGATCACTACCCGACTCATGCCGCATCATCCGTTTGAGAAAGCAGAGAACTTGGCGCGCTGGATTTGCCCGAATTCACCGATGGCACTGCACTGGCTGAACTGGCTTTGCCGCGTTTCCACACGGGTTGCAACAAACGCATTCCCCTCACGCGTTTGACAGCCGCCAAAAAGTAGACCGCGCCCAAAATGGGCCACCAACGATCTCCGGCTTTGTCCATCCAGCCAAATCTGGCGATCCATTGGGGCGATTGCACGGAAGGCAAATAACAACCGAAACGTCCGCCGTCGACCTCGAAACTCAGCAAACGCAACCAATCCCGCAAACGCCAATAACCGATGAAGTCCATTTCTTTGGGCAAAAAATAACGTTCTATGCCCACCCGCGCATACCACTGTGAGCGTCGGTGCCGTTGCCCCCAAAGGCTCAATGGATTGAAGCCGCTGATGATGACCCGGCCTTCAGGCACCAACACACGTTCGACTTCGCGCAATGTGGCATGCGGGTCCAAGCTCAGTTCCAAGGTGTGAGGCAAGACCACCAAATCGAGGCTTTGGTCAGCAAAAGGCAAAGCCACCGAATCTGCATAAAGGCTTGGCAGGCCCGTCGGGTCCGAAGTGCTTGCGAGATGGTCTTGCGCCACCCAGCAATGCCGTATTCTGCTGTTGCGCAAACAAGGCAACTGAGGCAGCCCCAACTGCAAGCCATGAAACCCAAACACGTCTGACACCACGCGGTCAAATTGCGCCGATTCCCATGCGCCCAAGTACTGTCCAGCAGGGGTTTGCAGCCATGAAGCCAAGTCAGGATGGCTTCTTATAATTTGGGAATTCATGAATCGGTGAATGTTGGCAGGTTTATCGCAAACGTTGCGCCCTGCAGACCATTCTATTCATCCCACAGTTGTCTGATCCCCCCACAGATCGACTGCCTTTTTCTTTCTCTGGTTAAACGACATGCAATTGCTTCCTGTTCGGACTTTAATTTTGGCCGCGTTGCTGTGTGGGGGCCTATGGCCTTTGGCGCATGCCCAAACCGGAGGTGAACGACCCTTAACGGTCCAAGACCTGGCACCCATCGCCACCGACGATGTTCCCCAATCATCCTTCACACCTGTTGATTTACCCGCAGACTTGTGGGAGCGTATTCGCCGTGGCTTTGCCATGCCGGATCTGCAAGTGGATTTGGTGCAAGACCGCGAGCAATGGTATGCACAAAGGCCCGACTACATCCACCGCATGACCGAGCGATCGAGCAAATACCTCTATCACATCGTTGAGGAAATCGAACGCCGTGGCATGCCCACCGAACTCGCATTGCTGCCCTTCATCGAAAGCGCTTTCAATCCGCAAGCGGTCTCCTCGGCAAGAGCCAGCGGCATGTGGCAGTTCATGCCCGAGACCGGCAAGACCTTCGAACTCAAGCAGAACGCCTTCCGCGACGACCGGCGCGATGTGCTGGCCTCGACCCGGGCGGCGCTGGACTACCTCCAGAAGCTCCACGGCATGTTCGGCGACTGGCATTTGGCGTTGGCCGCTTACAACTGGGGCGAAGGCAATGTCAGCCGTTCGCTGTCGCGCAATCAGCGCATAGGCGCCCCATTGGCGTACACGGAATTGCGCATGCCTGCTGAAACGCGCATGTATGTGCCCAAATTACAAGCCATGAAAAACGTGGTGGCCAACCCGCAAGCCTTGGGTGTGAATTTGCCCAGCATTCCCAATCACCCCTATTTTCAAACGGTACCCTTGCCGCGCGACATGGACGTGGCCTTGATAGCCCGTCTTGCAGAGGTGTCTGCGGAAGACTTCAAAGCCTTGAACCCCTCGGCACACCGACCTGTGATGCTGGCCGGCGGAACACCCCAAATTCTGCTGCCTTGGGACAACGCAGAAATTTTTCAGCGCAACATGGAGGCCTATGCCGGTCGATTGGCCAGTTGGACCGTGTGGGTTGCCACCAAAAACATGAAGGTCGCCGATGTGGCCAAGCGCTACAACATGGGGGAAGAAGAATTCCGACAAATCAACAAAATTCCACCGCGCATGATGATCAAAGCGGGATCAGCGTTGCTGGTGCCACGTACCTCACACCAGCAAAACGACGTGTCCGCCAAACTGGCCGATAACGGCCAACTCAATTTGGCGCCCGAAGTGACTCTGCGCAAACAAATAGTCAAAGCTCGCAAGAACGACAGCTTGTTGCTGATTGCCAAACGCTACAAAGTCAGTGCAGAACAAGTGGCGCAGTGGAACGGTTTATCGGTCAACAGTGCATTGCGCCCCGGCCAAAAAATCAGTCTGATGCTGCCGGCCAAGCCCAAAAAAGTCAAAGCAGCCGCCCAGCCATCCCGCAAAAAAACCCGTCCTTGACGCTCAAATATTGAAGCGTTTTTTGGCCCCCACCACAAACTCATTGGTGTAGGTGGGTGCCAAGGAACTGCGAGTTGACGCGCTGGTAGGTTCCAAGACGTGGTGTATGCGCAAGGCGTTTGCGTAGGCATCTGGGGCCATGCTGCCATCCACAGAAAAGCTGTCACGCAAATTCTCAATCGCGTTCAAATACATCGCTCTGTCAGGCAAAAAAGCGCTGTCAGCCATGGCGTGCAACAAATCCGACGGTCCTGCAGTGCGCAACCATTTCAACGCACGCACCACCGCATTGACCAATGCTTGGCATGTTTGGGGGTCTTTGCTCAGCAATGCTTTGGGAACACACCAACTGTTGCCAGGCAATAGGCCAGCGAACACACGCGTGGTTTCTCTGGCAGACCGCAAATTGCGAACAATATGAATATCGCCTCGCTTGTCCAGCACGGTCATCAACGGGTCGGTGGCCACCACAGCATCAACCAACCCGGTTCTCATCGCTTGAACTGCATTCAAGCTGCTGCCCAAGGGAATGAACGAGACGCGCTGGTGGCTCACACCCGCTTGCAACAACATGAAATCCATGCACCGGTGTGCAAATGTGTCGAGCTCCATCACGCCAATACGGTGACCCTCCAAGTCTTTCAAACTTTTAAAGCCTGGCAAGGTTTTTTTAGATACCCCCAGCGCCAACTGCGGGGTTCTGCCAATTTGAACCACTGATCGCCATGCGTCTTCGCGGGAACTGTTTTGCAAGGTTTGGGAAAAAGGCACTGACCAAGCCACCATACCTGCACTGGCGTTAGCCGCGAACACATTGACCGGTTGCTCCACGATATCCACCAGCAAACCTTCGGCTTTGAAATACCCTAATTGCTGGGCCAACAGCACCGGCAAATGCACCAAGCTTGACACCTCGTCCACCGCCAAAATCAAGCGCGCTTTTTCGGTTTGGGCATAAACCGAAGGCGAGATACATATGGCGCCCAAACAACTGGTCAATACCCATCGGGTCCACTGCCGTCTTGTGAATGGCTTGTCTGTCAAGCCTGTTTTTTCATGTACTTCCATCTGCAAAGCATAAGAGGCAGACGGATTTTTTGCATCGGTAGCTTCCCCCTTGGTGAAATCCCCAAAGGTCTGACTCAAGTACTTCGCCGATCCACGAGTGCATGCGCGATCGTGCCCAAGTCGACAAATTCAAGCTCACTTCCTACGGGAACGCCTCTGGCCAAGCGGGTCACCGTCAAGCCTTTGCGTTTGAAAATTTCACTCAATGCATGGGCTGTGGCTTCGCCTTGCGCGGTGAAATTGGTCGCCAAAATGATTTCCTGAACAACCCCATCGCCAGCGCGGTCAATCAGTTTTTGCAAGCCAATGTCTCTGGGGCCCATGCCTTCAATCGGGTTGAGCTTGCCCATCAACACAAAATACAAACCTTGGTAAGCCATGGTGCGCTCGACAGCCGATTGATCGGACGGGGTTTCCACCACGCACAGCCGGGTCAAGTCGCGTTGTGCATCAGCGCAAGTGCCGCACACTTCCAATTCGGTCAGGGTGTGGCAACGCTGGCAATGTTTGACGGCGGCCACCGCGTTGAGCAATGCCTGTGACAACAACTGCGCACCCTCGCGGTCGTGTTGCAGTAAGTGAAATGCCATGCGCGACGCCGAGCGCTCGCCCACCCCAGGCAGCCTTTTCAAGGCCTGCACCAAAGCCTGCAATGCGCTGTGGTCGCGCATCAGAAGGGCAGTTTCATGCCGCCGGGCAGGCCAGGCATCCCACCGGTCAGCTTGCCCATTTTGGCTTCTGATGTTTCTTCGGCTTTGCGGGCAGCATCGTTAAATGCTGCTGCGATCAAATCTTCGAGCATGTCTTTGTCATCGGTCATCAGGCTCGCATCGATTGAGACCCGTTTCACCTCGTGCTTGCAAGTCATCAAAATTTTGACCAAACCTGAACCGGCTTCGCCAGTGACTTCGATGAAGGCCAATTCTTCTTGGGCCTTTTTCAAATTTTCCTGCATGGCTTGGGCCTGTTTCATGAGACCGGCGAGTTGACCTTTGTTAAACATGTGTGTCTTTCAGTGAGTGGTTGTTTTAATGGAACCGGGGACGATTTTCGCGTCAAATTCGGCAATCAATTGCTGAACCACGGGATCGTTCAAAATTTCTTCTTCAACCGCGGATAAACGCGCTTGTTGCCTGTGCGCCAAACGAACAGCGGGTGAATCCTGCACCTCGCCAATTTGTGTGACCAGTGTCACCGCGTGTCCTGCTTCATGCAATGCAGTTTGCAATCGCTCCACATTGGCGGAAGACACCAAAGACTCCCGTTCAACTTGCAGCACCCAGCGGCTGGCTTCTTGTTTCATCAACTGCGATTGCATAGCCAGTTCACGGGTCATGGCTTGAATTTTTTGCCCCGTGACCAATTGCTCGACCACCAAAAACCAGGCCTCGGACAAGGTGTTGTCGCTGGGCGCAGCGGGCAATACAG
>JALRAA010000219.1:309-3520 GCA_023262645.1 Burkholderiaceae bacterium | reverse complement strand
TACATGATTTACGACACCTTGTTTTCAGAAGATGCAAAAGGAAAAATTCAGCCGCAAATGGTGCAAAGTTACAGCACCAGCAAAGATGGCAAGGTCTGGACCTTCAAGCTGCGCAGCGGTCTGGCATTTCACGACGGCAAACCTGTCACCAGTGAAGACGTGGCGGCTTCTCTCAAGCGCTGGGCTTCGCGCGACACCATGGGTGGGGTGTTGTTCAATTTTGTAGACAAGTTAGAGACACCGGAGGCAGGCACATTGCGCATGGTGTTGAAAGAACCTTGCGCGATCGTGTTGGAGGCTTTGGGCAAGGCGTCTTCGAATGTGCCGTTCATCATGCCAGCGCGTATCGCAGCCACCCCGGGTACCGAGCAAATCAAGGAACACATCGGCTCTGGCCCATTCGTGTTCAAAGCCGATGAATTCAAACCCGGCTCGGTGGCGGTGTATGAGCGCAACACCAAGTATGTGCCGCGCAGCGAACCGCCCAGCGGACTCGCTGGCGGGCGACCGGTCAACTTTGACCGCGTGGAATGGGTCATCATCCGCGACCCGCAAACCCAATTCAACGCCATCTTGGCGGGTGAAGTCGACATGGTGGAGCAGCCGAGTTTCGAGCAATACGAAACACTGAAAAAAACCGCAGGCGTCAAGATGGATGATTTCGCGCCTGCAGGTTTTCAATACATCATGCGGTTCAACCATTTGCATCCGCCTTTCAACAACCCGAAGATTCGCCAAGCCGCCATGCTGGCGGTCGGGCAGCAAGCGTTCATCAATACACAAGTCGGTGTGCCGGAGTTGGTGCGTTCGTGCCGCAGCATTTACCCGTGCAGCTCGGTTTATGCGGATGAGAACACGCCGGGTTTCACCGGCGTGGCCAACCCCGCCAAAGCGCGCGAATTGCTCAAAGAAGCCGGTTACGACGGTAGCCCGATTGTGATGATGCGACCCACCGATTTGTCGGCCATCACCAAATTGCCCTTGGTGGCCAAGCAGCAATTAGAAGCGGCGGGATTCAAAGTCGATTTACAGCAAATGGACTGGGCTTCGCTGGTGGCGCGACGCGCCAAAAAAGAACCGCCTGCACAAGGGGGATGGAACATGTTTTTCACCACGTGGAGCGCGCAAGACATCGACAGTCCGCTGACCAGCGCCATGCTCAATGCCAAAGGGGCAGCCGGTTGGTTTGGGTGGCAGGACGAACCCCGTATCGAAGAATTGAAAGCCAAATTTGCGCGTGCACACGAGGGTGCAGAGCGCAAAAAAATCGCCAGCGATATCCAAGCGGTGGTGTTTGAAACCGCTTCTTACGTCCCGCTGGGTGAATACCGCAACCCCACGGTCATGCGCAACAACGTCAGCGGTTTGCTGCAAACACCGGGCATTCCGGTGATGTGGGGATTGGCCAAGCGCTGACATGGGATCTTTTTTGATTCGCCGTTTGCTGGCCGTGCTGCCGGTGCTGTTGGTGGTGTCCTTGCTGGTGTTTTTCATGTTGCGGCTGGCACCCGGCGACCCGGCCGCTGTCATAGCCGGCAACAACGCGACCAGCGAAGACATTGCGCAAATTCGTGAACGCATGGGTTTGGATCAACCGATACCGATGCAATATGCACGCTGGCTCCAGCAAGTGGTGCAAGGCGATCTGGGCTATTCGTATTACCTGAGCAAACCCGTGACCGCTTTGGTGGCACAACGCTTGGAGCCGACGCTGTCGCTGGCACTGGGCACGGTGCTGTTGGCAGTGTGTATCGCGGTGCCATTGGGCAGTCTGGCTGCGTGGCGCATGGGAGGGTGGTTAGACCGCGGTCTCTCGGCGTTTTCCGTGGCAGGTTTTTCGGTGCCGGTGTTTGTCATTGCCTATCTGTTGATTTATGTGTTTGCCATGCAATTGCAGTGGTTACCGGTGCAAGGCTATAAGCCGTTGGGAGGGCCGCAGTCGCAAGGCGCATGGGCATGGATGCGGCAACTCATCTTGCCTTGGTTGACCTTGTCGACGGTGTATGTGGCGTTGATTGCGCGCATCACCCGTGCAAGTGTTTCTGAAGCTTTGCAAGAAGACTACATACGCACGGCGCGCGCCAAAGGTTTGCGCGAGCAAACGGTTTTGGTGCGCCATGCCGTGGCCAATGCCTCAGTGCCGATCGTGACCGTGGTTGGCATTGGTGTGGCGTTGTTGATTGGCGGAGTGGTGGTGACCGAAACCGTGTTTGCCATTCCAGGATTGGGGTCGCTCACCGTAGACGCGGTGCTCAACCGCGACTTTCCCGTCATCCAAGGGTTGGTTTTGTTGTTTTCACTGAGTTATGTGTTGATCAATTTGCTGGTGGACAGCAGCTACGTGTGGTTAGACCCGAGGATTCGCCACTGATGGCCACGCTTCAACAACGTTTGTGGGACCACGGCTCGGTCCGCTTCGGCGCAGCCGTGTTGTTGTTGGTGCTGGGTATCTCACTGGCCGCACCGTGGCTGGGCACGGTAGACCCCGCCGCGATGGATGCGAATGTCATCAACCAAGCGGCGGGCAAAAGCGGTGCTTTCCATTTGCCTGATGGCCGTGTGGTGCAACACACGTTTTGGCTCGGCACGGACAACTTTGGCCGCGATGTGTACAGCCGTGTGATGTATGGTGGTCGTATTTCGCTGGTGGTGGGTGTGTGTACCGCGCTGTTGGCGTTGTCGCTGGGTGGCGTGTGCGGCATGTTGGCAGGATATTTCCGCCAGGTCGACACGGTCTTGATGCGGTTCATGGATGGTTTGATGGCCATTCCCGCCGTGCTATTGGCGATTGCTTTGGTCGCGGTATTGGGGGCGAATGTGGCCACGGTGGTGGTGGCCATCGCCATACCCGAGGTGCCGCGTGTTACGCGTTTGGTGCGGTCGTTGGTCCTGAGTTTGCGCGAAGAAGCCTATGTCGAAGCTGCGCGTGCCTTAGCCACGCCAACGGTGGTGATCTTGTGGCGGCATGTGTTGCCCAACGCCATGGCGCCGTTGCTGGTGCAGGGCACATTTGTGGCGGCATCGGCGGTGTTGACCGAGGCGATACTGAGTTTTCTGGGGCTGGGTTTGCCGCCCGATGTGCCGACCTGGGGCAACATCATGGCCGAGGGCCGGGTCCAGTTCGTGCAGTTTCCGCACAACGTGTTCATCCCCGGCATCTTCCTGACGAGCACGGTGCTCGCGGTGAACATCCTCGGCGACGGGCTGCGCG
>JALRAA010000219.1:0-299 GCA_023262645.1 Burkholderiaceae bacterium | reverse complement strand
TTTTTGGTGCCCACGGTGTTAGCCATCAATCTGCTGGGGGACGGCTTGCGCGATGTGCTTGACCCCAAATTTGCCAAGCGGGTAGGTTGATGGGCACACCGGTTTTGTCTGTCAACCAGCTGTCGGTCGCTTTGCCTGCAGGGGCAGACCGCGCCTATGCCGTGCAAAACATTTCGCTCACGCTCGATGCGGGCGAAACCTTGTGCGTGGTGGGCGAATCCGGTTCGGGGAAATCGGTATTGGCCATGACCGTCATGGGTTTGCTCGCCCGCGAGTTGCGGGTCAGTGAAGGCGAGATC
>JALRAA010000218.1 GCA_023262645.1 Burkholderiaceae bacterium | reverse complement strand
GAAAGATACAGCCGGTCTGCCATTGTTCTTGGAATTGGGTGAGAAGGATGGCGCGGCTATCGGTCACGTGTTCGGTTTCCCTGTGATTCCTAATCCGTACCTCACAGACGCATTCCCTGTTTACCTTGCAAACTGGCCTCGATTCCTCACCATCGGCGACACAGAGATGATGACGATTCAAGGTTTTGAACAAACACAGCCCGGTTTTGTTACCATGTTCGCTGAGAAGCGTATGGTAAGCACTGTGCGTGACCCGTTTGCCGGTGTGCGTATGTCTGCCGCCTAACAGGAGGCTAAATGGCTAATGAACAAGTTGGGTATTTGAACTACGGTGCGCCAACACGCAACCCGTTCAACTACGAGAAATTTCAGCAGATTCAGCGGCTCGTTGCTGTCCAGCGGGTCTGGGCGTCCGTGGCCCACGTCGCAAAACGGACAGCGGCGCGTGCACTTGTCGCCCATGATCATGAAGGTGGCCGTGCCGTTGCCGAAGCACTCACCGATGTTGGGGCAAGAGGCTTCTTCGCAAACGGTTACCAGTTTGTTGGCACGCAAGATGTCTTTGATTTCACCAAAGCGCGAATTCGGCGAACTGGCTTTGACACGGATCCATTCCGGCTTTTTCAGGGTTTCGCCGCTGTGGACCACTTTGACTGGAATGCGTGAGACTTTGTCCGACGATTTTTGTTTGGCGCCAGGTTGGTAATCCGGTTTGGCCGCAGAGGGGGGTGCGTCAGGTGATGACATGGTTGCCTTGGGGTTAGGGCGATAAGGTGGAGGCAAGCTTGTTGCCCAATACATCGGCAGCTTGTGACCAACCGACATCCACACCAATTGTAAAAAGATCGGTGGTTTGAAGCCCCGCATAGCCGCAAGGGTTGATATGCGAGAAGGGTGACAAATCCATGTGCACATTCAACGCCACGCCATGGTAGGCACATTGGCGGCTGACTTTCACGCCCAAAGCCGCGATTTTGGCCAGGCCGGTGAAATCTGGGGGCGCGTGCTTTTGGCCTGGCGCGGTGGCAACCGTGCGGATGGCGTGGTCGAACGGGGCATCTGGGCGCACATACACCCCAGGCGCACCGGCCACGCGGTGGCCCGTGACACCGAAATGCGCCAGCGTTTTCAGAACGGCCGTTTCCAAGCGAAAAACATATTCTTTGACGAAATAACCGGCGCGTTTGAGATCGATCAAGGCATAAGCCACCACTTGGCCCGGCCCGTGGTAGGTGATTTGCCCGCCTCGGTTGCTGGCAATCAACGGAATGTCGGCGTTTTGCAGCAAATGCTCGGCTTGGCCGGCCAAGCCTTGGGTGAACACGGGCGGGTGTTCGCACAACCAAATTTCATCCGGCGTAGCCATGTCACGGTGCGCGGTGAACGCCTGCATCGCCGACAAACATGACGCATAGTCGACCCGCCCTTTGTAGACCAGTTGCGGCTGGTTGGGAACAGGCACTAAAGCACCACTTTCACCAAAGGATGGCTGCTCAGGGTGCGGTAGACCTCGTCAAGCTGTTCGCGGCTCAGCACATGCAAGGTCAGGGTGAGGCCAAGGTATTTGCCGCCCTTGCTTTCGCGCCTCTCCAATGAAGCTTCTTGCCAATCGGGGTCAAACTGCCGGGCCAGAAAAACCATGGCGTCGACAAAACCCGGCTCATTGGGCCCCATCACCTTGATAGGGAAATCGCACGGGTAGTCGATCAAACTCTCGGTATCAGCGGCCATGGCAGGGGTATTTTTGGAGGGGGATTCGGGAAACCCCTATAAGATACCCTACAATCAGTGGCTTTGCTGCAATAAGGGGCCGTCGCGGATGACCAAGACACAAGCAACTTCCGGCAGCAAACAACCAGCAATTTCTCAAGACATTGAGGGGCCTGAAGAGGTTGATATTCAACCTTGGAGCGCAGAGCAGGTTCAGGCTTGGCGACAAAACCAGCCCCAACTCTCTGTCTGGCGGGTGCTGGTCGCGCAAGTGCTGGTGGCTGTGTTATTCGCCACAGCGGTTGCTCTCTGGTTTGCAAGCGGTTCACTTTGGCTGTCTTGGATGTATGGCGCGATGACGGTGGTTCTTCCCGCAGCGCTGTTTGCCAGGGGGTTGACTTCACGCACAGCGTCGGTGAATGCCATGTCTGCTGCGCTTGGGCTCATGGTCTGGCAAGGCGTGAAATGGATGGTGTCTGTGATGTTCTTGGTGCTTGCGCCAAGAATGGTTCCTGAATTGAGTTGGCCCGCCATGTTGGCGGGCTTGATTGTGACGATGAAGGTGTATTGGTTGGCGTTGGTGTGGGGCAAAAGCGCACCCACCGCGCCCCCTTCCACCACTTTGTAAAGAGTTGAACATGGCGGATACGAGCACGCTGACGGCCGGTGAGTACATCAGTCACCACCTGACCCATCTTCAAAGCAAGCCCATGGGCGGCGTCATTGATTTTTCAGTGATCAACCTGGACTCTATTTTTTGGTCGGTGTTGTTGGGCGTGGTCGGTTCATTTTTCTTGTGGCGTGCTGCGCGTGTAGCCACTTCCGGCGTACCTGGGCGCTTTCAAGCAGCCGTCGAAATACTGTTTGAAATGGTCGACACGCAAGCGCGCGGCATCGTGCACAACGCCGAAAGCCGCAAACTCGTGTCCCCGCTGGCTTTGACCGTGTTTGTGTGGATTTTTCTGCTCAACAGCATGGACTTTTTGCCCGTCGACCTGTTTCACAAAGTGTTTGAATGGACGGGTTTGGACCACAGCATCCATTACTTCCGCGTCGTGCCCACTGCCGACTTGTCAACCACTTTGGGCATGTCGGTATCGGTATTGCTCATTTGCCTGTACTACAACGTCAAAATCAAAGGCTTGGGCGGCTGGTTTCACGAATTGACCACAGCACCTTTTGGCGCCCATCCGATTTTGTGGCCGATCAATTTCGGTTTTCAAATGATCGAGTTCGTGGCCAAAACCGTGTCACACGGCATGCGACTGTTTGGCAACATGTACGCTGGAGAATTGATTTTCATGTTGATCGCTCTCATGGGCAGCGCTGCGGCATTGAGCCTGAGCGGTATCTTGCTGCCCATCGGCCACATCATTGCGGGCTCGATCTGGGCCATCTTCCACATTCTGATCATCACCTTGCAGGCGTTCATCTTCATGATGTTGACACTGGTGTACATCGGGCAAGCGCACGACGCGCATTGATCATTTTTTTCAACCTTCCATCACTTTTCCTTAGGAGCATCAAATGGAACACGTTCTTGGTTTTGTCGCACTGGCTGCTGGTTTGATCATTGGTCTGGGTGCCATTGGCGCCTGTATCGGTATTGGCATTATGGGCAGCAAGTATTTGGAGGCGGCCGCTCGTCAGCCTGAGTTGATGAACGAACTCCAAACCAAAATGTTCTTGTTGGCCGGTCTGATCGATGCTGCGAGTCAGCACCAGTCGCGGCGGCTCGTCGAGATCTTCGCGGGGTCGGTGCTGACACCGTCGGTGGTGCTCCACCCCGAGGTCGAGCTCGTGTTCCGGCTGCTGGCGCGTCTGCAG
>JALRAA010000217.1 GCA_023262645.1 Burkholderiaceae bacterium | reverse complement strand
GTGTATGGTGGTGGATGGTCGTGTACATCAGCTGCGCTTCCACGTTTTAATTGTGACCTATATATAGCTATTCCCGAGTCGGTCACTCACACTATTGTCACTGTGGCAATGAACTGAAGTTCGGTTCAAAAAACTGAAAAGTCGAAAAAAAATAACAGTGCAAATATAGGCGGGGCAACAATTCTTATGCCCTTAGCTTTATAGGCCTTGAGTGTGTCAAGTGAGGGGAGATCGTTGACGGATTCTGCGCCATCAAGAAACACCACTTGTTTGGCAAATGCTGGTTCTTTGTTGATCCAATAAAGAATATCTGCTTCATGGAAAGATTGGGCAAATACATCGCTGGGCTTCACGTCTGCAGCTTTGTACTCGTCCAACATTTTTTGCGCATATTGCTGCTGACTGAACCCTTCAAACGGCATGGCTACAGAGGCTTCTTTGAGTTCAGGCGTCATCTTCACGCCCAATTGCTTGAACAGCACAATGCTTTCTTTGTGGCTCATCAACGTGCCACTTGTCGGCCCAGCATATAAATCTGTTCGCCAAGCAGGCGTGCCAGCGACATATTCCTGAACTGTTGTCGCCATGGGGTTGTATCCATCCATTTTCCCGCGCAGGGATTTGAATTCGGCCAAGGTGATATCGCTGGTTCTGCACTCTGCGCTGGCTGGTGTTTTTGTGATGGGGTTGTAAGGCTGAAAAGGTTTGGTGCATTTTTCAGCCAACGGCGTTAACAATATGTTGGTGGATGTGTGCAAATCATTTTGTGCATGTCGGCAAACCAATTCTTTGTCTTTGGTAAACGTGACATCGCACTCAATCACACCAGCGCCCATGAGCGCTGCTGCCTCGTAGGACTCGCGCGTGTGCTCAGGAAACATCAGTGCTGCGCCACGGTGACCTATTGAGAAATTGGTTTTACGGAAGGGGCCCTTGCTGCATTGCTGCAATTGATGCTTCAAAGGCGAAGTCTGCATTTGCGAGATGAGAAAAAAAGGACGGGGCCCCAATTGAACTGCTGGTTCCGAAGCCCATACCCACACCGTTTTGAGCAAAAGCAATACGGTGAAGACAATTTTCAGCATGCTTTAGCAGGACTGTTTTTGAACGAGAACAAGTACTGAGCCCCGTTCGAACCACAGTGGATTTCAAAACTGCCGCTGCCGTCTATAAAAAAAATATCATGTTTGGTGTAAGTGGTATTTTGTTCATCGGTGACAAGTTTCAGCTCCCCGTCCAATACAACGCCACATATTTCTTGGTGGCTTGAATGTCGTTTTAATTTTTCATGGGGGGCCAATGTGGTCAACATCGGCGAAATAAAACCCTGCTGATCCAGCGAATGCTTGAATTTATCCAAAGGGTTTTGTGTCTTCTCCATACCCATTCCCTGTGTTCCAAAGGTTGAAAACAAATGCTTTCAAGGCGTGCAATAGGCTTGTGTGAACAGTGCTTCAGGGCTTTGCGCTGTCAGCACTATGACGTAACCACCTTTGTTGCTTGACTTGACCAACACTCCGTAATCCTGCATGGCATTTGCAAGCGCTAAACCTGCAGCCAATTCCCATACCTTAGTGAGATTTTGTGTATGAACTGTGACACCTTCCCAATTTTTATCTTGAAATTCAGGTTTCAGTCTGACGAGATGGACATGCAATTGGTTTTGTGATCGCCTGGTTCTCGGATTGACTGCCAGTGCTATTTCGTGCGGTGGCATTCTTTCTGTGGCCATGTCCCATGCAAACTGCCAAATGGCTTCGGGACGCTTAGGGTCTTCAACGCCGGTCACCCGAGACTTTGGCAGAACCAAGCCGTGTACAAAAGGCGCGGGGCAGCCGCACATTTTGATGTCTCTCATCGCCACAAAGTCAGAGGTTTCACGCCAAATTTCACTCGTGGCTCGGCAAGTCGCTTTGCCAGGGCACATGGCCGTGGCTTGCGGGGCAAGGCATTTGTCGCAATAGTCTTCGCGGTTTCTCTGTGTGCACTGTTCAACAATATGTAACAGCATGTCGCTGCTGACAACTGCATGAACATTCTTAAAAATACAACTGCATAAAACCACCACAGCCAAACCACGCAAACACTTGGATGCTTGTATGTATGCATGGCTCAAAGCGTTGATGAAATAGATGTGCATACCAAATAAAAAAATGACCAGCTCATGCGCCTGCAGACCTTAGGGCGGACATGTCCCAGAAAAAACTACTGACGTGAATTGAAGACTTTATAAACCACGACCACCACTACCCATCCTGAAATTTCAGACAACACAAAACCCAAAGCATTCTCTGGGGCAATGCCCGCAAACGAGTTACTCATCATGCGCCCAAATACAGCGGCAGGGTTGGCAAACGATGTACTTGCCGTAAACCAATACGCAGCGCCAATATAGGCGGCCACCAAGCTGGCCACTTTTTGCGCAGGCGACAGCAATATCACCGACAACAAACCTGCAGTCGCCACCGCTTCAGCCAACCATTGGCCAGTGCCGGTTCTGACTTTGTCAGACCATTGAAATATTTCGACACCAAACATGGCATGCGCCAACCATGCGCCGCAAGCAGCGCCCGCCAACTGCGACATCAGATAGGCCAGTGTGAGAAGCAATGGCCATTGGTCGCGCCACGCCATGAAAGCTGTGACCAATGGGTTGAAATGGGCACCACTGACAGGCCCCAGTGTTTCGATCAACACATACAAAGCGAAGACGGTTGCCAAGGTATTGCCCAAAAGCGCAACAGCAGCATTTCCTTGCGCCAGTTGCTCGGCCATGATGCCTGAACCAATCACCACACACAGCAATGCAGCCGTCCCCAAACCTTCAGACAACAACCGCTGCCATGTTTTCATTCTGAGGCCAATCCTCTGGCTGTTTTTTCAATGGCCAATTTTTCCAAACTGGCTGCAGGCAAACTGGTGAACACCTCAAGCCTTCTGCGAATCATGTGCAGCGTTTTGAGAAATGCGATGCGTTTTTCGTCTTGCGAACCATCGCCCTCGGACGGATCGGCATAGCCCCAATGGGCAGTGGCGGGTTGCCCGGGCCAGTAGGGGCAGACTTCGCCTGCTGCGTTATCGCAGACAGTGATGACCAAATCCATGTGCGGCGCATCTGGCAACGCAAACTCATCCCAGCTTTTGCTGTGCAATCCTTCAACGGAAATGCCCTCCTTTTGCAGCACCTCTAATGCGAGTGGGTTAGGTTGTTGGTTCTCGCGCGGACTGCTGCCCGCAGAATAGGCTTTGAACCTGCCTCGCCCCAAATCAGCGCATGCACCAACGGCGCGGCAACGACGCTCGCGAGGAAGACGATCAGGAAGCCGATGATGCTGAACGGCATGTAGCTCCACATCAGCAGCGCTGCACCTATGAGCGTCAACGTGAGCTCGGCGTCCCGGTCGAGTTGGATGGTGGTGTCCCGGAGCTCGGCGCGTTGCATGGATTTGGTCGGTTGTACGAGGCCGATGGTTCGAGCAGGACGTCGGTCGAGGCTTTTCATCGGGGTCTGCTGGGTGGTCTTCGCCCGAACAGGCAGGGT
>JALRAA010000216.1 GCA_023262645.1 Burkholderiaceae bacterium | reverse complement strand
GTTTGAGTTTGATGCATTTGAAAACGGCACCAAAGTGGTGGCGCATGCGATTGCCGAATCTGCTGCGTTCAGTATCGCCGGAGGTGGCGACACGTTGGCGGCGATTGCCAAATACGGCATCGAACCTCAGATCGGTTACATATCGACAGGCGGCGGCGCATTCTTGGAAGTGCTCGAGGGCAAAACGCTGCCTGCCTTTGAAATACTCATGAAACGCGCGGCGTGAGCACCGCCCCCGCAAAGCTCAAGGCACAGCAAACTGCTGCTTGCAGCGGTTGTTGATATAAAACTTGAAAAACAGTTTGTCTTGCCCGTATTTTTCATTGGCAAAAGACCACAACTGCTCGATCACCCATGCTTGAACCTGTCGGTCTGACGCAGCAACTTCGGCGCTGCTGTCACTTGGGCCTGTGATGGTTCGAAGGGCTTGGTTTTTGAACGATTCATGCACTGCTTGCATGTCAGCCAAGCGTTTCGCCTGATCGGCAGGATTGTCTCTGGTTTGGTAGTAAAGCAATTTCAACGCATCGCTGTAGCGCTCGGTTTGCTGGGCGTACTGGTTGGCGGCAGACGCGCATGCGCTGCGCGCTACGGCGATGGGGTCTGGGCTGTTTTGAGCAAACGCCAGATGGGCTAAACACCACCACAGCAGGACTGTTGTCAGTGCTCGACCGTGCGTCGTGGGCATCAGGCCGATGTCAACGCGGGCAAGCTGGTGGCGCGCCCTTTGTAATCCGTCCAGCACTGGCGTGTGAAGTCATACAGCTTGCAAGAGCGGGCGGTCTGGAAATACCAACGCCAAGAAAAGCGTTGCACGATGATGCGCCCGGGCAGCAAGTTTTCCAATTTGGCTTGGGCCAATTTCAAGCGATACAAAGGAATGCTCATGTCCACATGGTGTGCAGTGTGTTCCATGATGTGGTGCATCAGCGCGCCGATCTTGAACGGAAAAGTCAAATGCACGGTGGTCGAGACAAAAGGCTGGGCTTTGGCCCAAGCACTGCGGTCGTCGTGCCAAGACACTTTCACGTGGGTATGGTGCACATACACCACAAAACCGATCATGGCGCACCAGAACAAAAACGGCACCACCACGCTGAACAACAGCACCCAAGCGACATTTTGCTCGGTGGCCAAGGCGGCAGCGACCATGCCGCCGACCCACAAAGCCGCAAACCCGGTGATCAACCAACTGTCGCGGGTGAATATAGGGCGGCGAGTCGGCATTTCTTTGGCGTTGGGAAACACCATTTTTTTCCACCAAATATCGATCATGTAGTACAGACCAGGCGCCCAACCGCTGCGGTAAGCGCGGTCTAACAATCTTCCAGCAAACGACAACTTGGCATATTCTTCGCGGGTCAGCGGCGCCCACACGAAATCGAAGCCTTTCAAATTGGTGTAGCCATGGTGAACCACGTTGTGGCCAATATCCCAAAGACTGAATGTGGTCAACGATGGCAAAAACGCAATGCGGCCCACCCATTTGTTGAGACCGCGGTGCGGTGTCAGGCTTTGGTGACAGGCGTCATGGCCGATGATGAACAAACGCCCAATGGTGAAACCCATGGCCACCGCACACAGCAACTTGGCCCACCAAGCTTCCAGCAGAACGGTGCCCGCCAGAAAAGTGGCCCACACCACGTAATCGAACACCAACAACGCCATGGCGCGCACAGTGACTCTTTCAGACAAAGGCACCAGCCACTCACGGATCACCTTGCGGTGTGGCATCGGTTGCTCAAGGGGGATAGGTTGTTCAGTCAGGTTCATAAATTAGGCAATAGGCACCAAAACAGTCAAGTGCGCTGGGCATTGCGCCAGATGGGTGCAATTGCTCAGTTCTTGGGCAATTGTAGCCACCCCAAGCTTAAACCGGCCTTACCCCTACCAGCGCTCGGGTAAGCGCTTGCAAACCCTGTAAACACGGTCTGGTTCGCGCACCACATACCCGCCCGTGATCAGTTCTTTCATGATTCGGCTGACCATCTCCCGGCTACAACCTATGTGCTGGGCGATTTGGGCATGGGTCATGGGCTGGCGGCGCATGTCCGTGTGGGGGTCGATCGGATTGTCCATGTGCCCTTGCAACAAAGCGATCAACCGGCTGTAGGCGTCTGAAAAAAGCGCCCGGCGCGTGGTTTCGGTGGCCAAGCGCACGCGTTGCAAGGCCATTTTCAGCAAATCCATGGCCATGGCCGGGGTGTGCTGTAAGACGGCCAAAGCCGATTCGCGGGACACCACCACGCACACGACTGGGGTGAGCGTGATGACGCTTGCACAATGCGGGCCGCCATCCAACGCGGGAGCGCCCACCAACTGACCGGCCCCCCACAAAGACAAGGTGATTTCACGGGGCCTGCTGTCGTGTGACATGCTGAATTCACGCAATCGTCCGGCAACCACCAAATACAGTTGATGCCCGACATCGCCTTGCTGAATCAACAACATGTGTTTGCGGTAATGCCGCACTTGGCCTTGGCGCGCCAGCGTCAGCAAACCGGGTTGATGTGTGGCAGACCACAGGCTGTCGATAGTTGGCATGTGAGGTTTCATGCCACCACTGTAAAAACCCCGTCACAAGCAGTGACCAAGTGCGAGTCACGATTTTTGCAAACCAAACTTGCGAAATATTCACACATTTCCTGAGTTTTTTAAATCCATTGGTCATCTTTCGCGTGTGACAATACAAGCTCGTTTCACGGACTGTCCATGCCACAACACGCCACCAAAATCGTCGCCACGCTGGGGCCAGCTTCCAGCGATCCCACCGTTCTTGAAGCCATGATCCGCGCCGGCGTCAATGTGGTTCGACTCAATTTCAGCCATGGCAAGGCGCAAGACCATGTTGACCGAGCCACGCTGGTGCGAGAAGCCGCCAAACGCGCCGGTCGCGTCGTGGCCATCATGGCCGACTTGCAGGGGCCCAAAATCCGCGTTGGCAAATTCGCCGAAGGCAAAGTGATGTTGCAAGCCGGCGCTGCGTTTGTGCTCGACGCTTCGCGCTCCGAGCCCGGCGATATCCACGGCGTGGGGCTCGATTACAAAGAACTTCCGCGCGACGTCAAAGCCGGCGACCTGCTGCTGCTCAACGATGGGCTGATCGTGTTGACCGTGAGCAAAGTCGAAGGCGAAAAGGTGCACACCGTGGTGCAAATGGGCGGCGAACTCTCCAACAACAAGGGCATCAATAAACAAGGCGGCGGGCTGACCGCACCGGCGTTGACCGGCAAAGACATGGAAGACATCAAAACTGCCATGTCGTTCCAAGCCGACTATGTGGCCGTCAGCTTTCCCAAAAACGCCACCGACATGGAAATGGCCCGCCAACTGTGCAATGTTGCGGCCGAACCCTACAAACACAAACCAGGGCTGATCGCCAAAATCGAACGCTTTGAAGCCATTCCGCATTTGGAAGAAATTCTGCGTGCGTCCGACGGGATCATGGTCGCGCGTGGCGACTTGGCCGTCGAAGTAGGCAATGCCGCGGTTCCGGCTTTGCAAAAGCGCATGATCAAACTCGCGCGTGAAATGGACAAGGTCACC
>JALRAA010000215.1 GCA_023262645.1 Burkholderiaceae bacterium | reverse complement strand
AACCGCTCATCCACCTCTCCAGTTCGCTAATTGTATCAGTGCCCCCTGAGGGTAAACTTCACCCTTTTGTCCCCTAGAACGTCTCATGCTCGGAGTGGCTGATGAAATTTCGTTTTCCCATCGTCATCATTGATGAAGATTTTCGTTCCGAAAACACATCTGGTTTAGGTATCCGTGCGTTGGCCCAAGCCATCGAGGGTGAGGGTTACGAAGTGATGGGTGTCACCAGTTATGGTGACTTGAGTCAATTCGCTCAGCAGCAGTCTCGCGCCAGTGCATTCATTTTGTCGATCGACGATGAAGAATTTACCCCGGGCCCCGATCTTGATCCGGCAGTTTTGAATTTGCGCAATTTCATCGACGAAGTGCGACGCAAAAATGCCGATGTGCCTATTTATGTGTATGGTGAAACCAAGACCTCAAGGCATTTGCCCAATGACATCCTGCGCGAGTTGCACGGCTTCATTCACATGTTTGAAGACACTCCAGAGTTTGTGGCGCGCCACATCATTCGCGAAGCCAAAAGTTATTTAGAAGGTGTACAGCCACCGTTTTTCAAAGCCTTGCTGGACTATGCCGAAGACGGTTCTTATTCGTGGCATTGCCCCGGTCATTCAGGCGGCGTGGCTTTTTTGAAAAGTCCGGTGGGCCAAATGTTCCACCAGTTTTTTGGTGAAAACATGCTTCGCGCTGACGTGTGCAACGCGGTGGAAGAATTGGGGCAACTGCTTGACCACGATGGTGCGATCGGTGAGAGCGAGCGCAACGCTGCGCGTATCTTCAATGCTGACCATTGCTTTTTTGTCACCAATGGCACGTCGACGTCCAACAAGATGGTGTGGCACCACACGGTGGCACCGGGCGACGTGGTGGTGGTGGACCGAAACTGCCACAAGAGCATCCTGCACTCCATCATCATGACCGGTGCGATCCCTGTGTTTTTAAAACCAACACGCAATCATTTTGGAATCATTGGGCCCATTCCGCAAAGCGAGTTTGAACCAGAGGCCATCAAAGCCAAAATCAAGGCCAACCCATTGCTCAAGGGCCAAGATATCAAATCTATCAAGCCCAAGGTCATGACCTTGACACAGTCCACTTACGACGGGGTTTTGTACAACACTGAAACCATCAAGCACATGCTGGACGGTTACATACCTAATTTGCATTTTGATGAAGCTTGGTTGCCGCATGCGGCTTTCCACCCTTTTTATGGCACTTACCATGCGATGGGAAAGAAGCGGGCGCGGCCCCAAAAGGCCATGGTGTATTCGACGCAATCGGTTCACAAGTTGTTGGCCGGTATCAGCCAAGCCAGCCATGTGCTGGTTCAAGATTCGCAAGACCACCAATTGGACAGGCATTTGTTCAACGAAGCTTATTTGATGCACACCAGCACCAGTCCGCAATACAGCATCATTGCCAGTTGCGATGTGGCCGCTGCCATGATGGAGCCCCCCGGCGGTACGGCTTTGGTGGAAGAGAGCATTGCAGAGGCGCTGGATTTTCGCCGGGCTATGCGCAAAGTGGATGCTGAATATGGCAAGGATTGGTGGTTCAAGGTTTGGGGCCCCGACAATTTGGTGGAAGACGGTGTGGGGCGCGCCGATGATTGGGTGATCAAGGCAGAAAAAAAAGGCCGCACTAAAAAATCCGATGCACCCAACTGGCATGGCTTCGGCGATTTGGCAGACGGCTTCAACATGCTCGACCCGATCAAGGCCACCATCGTCACACCCGGCTTGCGACTGGACGGCAAATTCGATGACGCAGGTATTCCGGCCAGCATCGTGACCAAGTTCCTCGCCGAACATGGCGTGATCGTTGAAAAAACTGGCCTCTACAGCTTCTTCATCATGTTCACCATCGGCATCACCAAAGGCCGTTGGAATTCCTTGCTGACGGCGTTGCAACAGTTCAAAGATGACTATGACCGCAACCAACCGATGTGGCGCATCTTGCCCGAGTTTTGTCAAAAAATGCCCAAATACGAGCGCATGGGTTTGCGCGATTTGTGCCACCACATACACACCTTGTATGCCAAGCACGATATCGCACGCTTAACGACAGACATGTATTTGAGCGATTTAAAACCCGCCATGAAGCCCAGCGATGCTTACGCCCAAATCGCCCACCGAAACACCGAACGTGTGCAGATTGACGATTTGCTGGGCAGAGTCACCACCAGTTTGGTCACCCCATATCCACCGGGTATTCCGTTGTTAATTCCAGGTGAAGTGTTCAACCAAAAAATCGTTGACTATTTGAAATTTGCCCGTGAATTCAATTTGAAATGTCCGGGCTTTGAAACAGATATTCACGGTTTGGTCGAAGAAAAAGACGACCTGGGCGTGACCCACTATTTTGCAGATTGCGTCAAGATTTAATCCGTAGTTGTCAGCCATGAGTTCAACCAAATCAACATTCACTTCGCACAGCATCCAAGAATGGGAGAAGGCTGCAGCCAAATCTGCTCCCGAGGGTGACATAAACCGATTAAATTGGCTCACGCCAGACGGCATCACCGTTAAGCCTTTGTATACCGCTGAGGACACGGCTGACTTACCGCATACACACACGTTGCCCGGCTTCGCTCCATTTTTAAGAGGGCCACAAGCCACGATGTACGCCGTGCGCCCATGGACCATCCGACAGTACGCTGGTTTTTCCACGGCGCAAGAGTCGAATGCTTTTTACCGCAAAGCATTGGCGGCGGGCGGACAAGGCGTGTCGGTCGCTTTTGACTTGGCCACCCACCGAGGGTATGACTCGGATCACCCTCGGGTCACAGGCGATGTCGGCAAAGCCGGTGTGGCCATCGACTCTGTGGAAGACATGAAAATATTGTTTGACCAGATTCCGTTAGACAAAGTGTCTGTGTCTATGACCATGAACGGCGCTGTATTGCCCGTGCTCGCAGGCTATGTGGTCGCTGCAGAAGAGCAGGGCGTGTCGCAAGACCAACTCAGCGGCACCATTCAAAACGATATTCTCAAAGAATTCATGGTGCGCAACACCTATATTTACCCGCCCGAGCCGAGTATGCGAATCGTGGGCGACATCATTGCATACACCGCAGGGCACATGCCCAAGTTCAATTCCATCAGTATCAGTGGCTACCACATGCAAGAAGCCGGTGCCAATCAGGCGCTGGAGTTGGCATTGACCTTGGCCGATGGGCAAGAGTATGTACGCACCGCCATGAAGCAAGGTCTGGATGTGGATGCCTTTGCACCACGACTGTCGTTCTTTTGGGCGATAGGCATGAACTTTTATTTGGAAATTGCCAAGATGCGTGCAGCCCGATTGCTGTGGTGTCGCATCATGCAAGAGGTGGGTGCCAAAAATCCCAAGAGCTTGATGCTCAGAACCCATTGCCAAACATCGGGTTGGTCGCTGACCGAGCAAGACCCCTACAACAATATTGTGCGCACCACCATCGAAGCCATGGCTGCGGTTTTTGGTGGTACCCAAAGTCTGCACACCAACAGCTTTGACGAAGCGATTGCATTGCCCACTGAATTCTCTGCTCGCATTGCTCGCAACACCCAA
>JALRAA010000214.1 GCA_023262645.1 Burkholderiaceae bacterium | reverse complement strand
CAAACCCATCGCGAATCGCTTGCGGTGTCATCGATTGCAACCATAGGCGTTTGACCGGTTTGTCTAATGGTTTTTTTCCGCCCGCGTATTGCTCGATCAAGCGAAAAATCAATTCGCCTTCGCGTCCAGCATCGCAGGCATTGATGATGGCGCTGACATCTTTGCGTTTGGCTTGTTTGACCACAGCCGCCAAACGCGATTTGGTTTTTTCTACCGGCTTCAAATCAAAGTAAGGCGGAATCACCGGCAGGTGGGCAAAACTCCATTTGCCGCGTTTGACATCAAATTCTTCGGGGGCTTGTATCTCGACCAAATGGCCCACCGCACTGGTCACCACATAGCTGTCGTTTTCAAAATGGTCGTCATGTTTTTCAAACTTGCCTGCGGTGGGCGTGAGCGCTTTGACGATGTCTTGCGCCACGGAAGGCTTTTCGGCGATGACCAGTGTTTTACTCATGAATGTGTTCCTTGCATACAATCGGACTCTCTCGCGCGCGCGCACGCGCACATGTACGTATTCAACTTAACAGAGTTTTCAACTTGACCTCCCCCATCATCGCACCCGCCCATGGCAAGCGCATTGAAGTCCGCAGTTCAGGCGTTCATGGCAAAGGGGTGTTTGCCCTGGTGCCGATCGCCAAAGGCGAAATCATCATCGAATACACCGGCGAGGTCATCAGTTGGAAAAAAGCGCAAAAGCGCCATCCCCACGACCCGAGCGATCCCAACCACACGTTTTACTTTCACGTCAGCAAAAAAAATGTGATCGATGCGCTTTATGGCGGCAACGATGCGCGATGGATCAACCATTCTTGTGCCCCCAATTGTGAAGCGGACGAAGCGGGCGGACGTATTTTTATCCGTACTTTGCGCAAAATCAAAGCCGGCGAAGAACTCCATTACGACTACGGCTTGGTGATCGACGAGAAATACACCCCTGAGTTGCTGGCTGACTACCCTTGCCGTTGTGGGTCATCTGTCTGCCGGGGCACATTGCTTTCGCCCAAAGACTGAGGCTTTTGCGTTCGGTTGGAACCTGTGCCCATGTCTGACAACGCCCGCACTGCACACCCTGTCCAAGCCATCTTGCAGCGGTTGGACCCGTTGGCTCGTTTCGAACATGTCCCTGTTCTGGATTCCACCAACACCGAACTCATGCGCCGCGCCCGCGCGGGCGACACCAGCACCTGTTTGTTGTGGGCAGACCAGCAAACCGCAGGCCGAGGCCGCATGGGGCGCGATTGGCAAGGACAGTCGGGTGATGCGCTCACCTTTTCACTGGGCATGGTGTTGTCGCCTGCCGATTGGTCCGGGTTGTCCTTGGCGGTGGGTTGTTGTTTGGCAGACAGCTTAGACCCCACGCATGCCTTGGGGTTGGCATTGAAATGGCCCAACGACTTGGTGGTGGGACAAGGCGCGAACATGCGCAAGCTCGGTGGCATTTTGATCGAGACAGCGGTGCGTCACGATCCCGCCCATGCTTCACGGTTCGCGGTCATTGGCATTGGCTTGAACCTGTCGGCACCGGCGCCTTCTGCCCACTACCGCAGCGAGCCTGCCGGTTTGCGTGAATGGCTGGGGCAAGCGCTGCAACCGCAAGAGGTGCTGCATCTTTTGTTGCCGCATTTGACCCAAGGTTTACAGCGCTTTGAACGCGAAGGTTTTGCGGCGTTTCACAGCGCCTACCTGCGGCGAGATGCGTTGGCCGGACACACATTGACGTTGTCCAACGGCACGCAAGGCAAAGCCGCTGGGGTGGACAGCCAAGGCGTGTTGCAGATCGACACCCACCAAGGCCGGGTTCAGGTCAACAGCGATGAAGTCAGCGTGACCGCAGCGCCATGAAAAAAACCTTGTGGCTGTGTGCGGCGGTGTTGTTGATCGCTAATGTGCTGTTCGCTGCTTGGGCTAACGACTGGTTACAACCTTGGGGATGGCAACCGGTGCAGCCGCGTGAACCGCAGCGTTTGCAACAGCAGTTGAACCCGCAAGCGATACAGCCCGAGCCGCCAAATCCGCGTCAGTGAGGGTGTGTAAAAAAGCCACCAGGTCGTCTATGTCCTGCTCGCTCAGTCGGGGCTGCTCTCCCGGTTTTTGGCCATAGGGGGCTTCATCGCGGTTGACATTGGCGCGGTAAGCGGGCTTGACATCGTTCAATGCTTTGTTCACGCCATACCAACGTTGGGGGTCGGTATCGCGGGTGGCATAAAACGCCACCACATCGCGCAATTGCTGCAAGCTGGCGTTGTGAAAAAACGCGCGGCGCAACGCCACGTTGCGCAAGCTGGGTACTTTGAATGCACCGCAATAGTTTTTCGCATCGGCTCGCTCGCGCACATGCACTTGCGCGCACAAACCCGCATCGTTGTCATGGCGTTGGCCCTGGTTGCGCAAATGCACCGGTAGCGGCACGCCCAAGTTGTCGTAGCTGTTGTCGGTGAACAGCGGCGGGCTGCCGTTGGCAGCCGGTTCAGCCGTGTGGCATGCCGCGCAATTGCCTTTTTCAGGGTCTTTGAACAAGGCCCAGCCACGCTCTTGCGCCGGGTTGAATGACGCTTTGCCCTGAGCCACTTGGTCAAACAGGCTGTCGAAACGGTGGAACGCAGGGTCTTCGGTTTGGTAGCTGGCCAAGGCTTGCGTCATGGCTGCAAAGGCTTGTTCGGGCTGCTGCCATATGTGCGCGCCGTACACGCGTTCAAATTCGCGGGCATAGCTGGCGCGTGACAATTTGGCCACCACGCTGGCTTTGTCAGCGTTGGCCATTTCTGCCGGGTTCAAAAACGGCTCGGCCGCTTGTGCCGCCAAGGTGTCGGCGCGGCCGTCCCAGAAAAACCCACCGTTGGGTTTGCCCTCTTCGTCAAAATGGAAACTGCTGTTGCGCCACAAGTAGCGCAAGGAAGGCGTGTTGCGCTCACCCGTGGCTTGCATTTGGGTACCGCCGTGTTCTATGCCACGGGCTGATGCATGGCCATGTTCTTCCACATGGCAAGTGGCGCAAGATTGTTGGCCAGAGGCAGACAACGATCGGTCATGAAACACCGCATGGCCCAGCCGCGCTTGTGGCGACAAGGCGGCATCGTCCATCGACATTTGGCGTTTTTGCCAGACAACCCATGACAACGCACCCAGCACAATGGCGGTCAGCAACCACAGCCAAACCGTGCGGCGACGAACAGGTACAAATCGCATGGTGGTCAGCGCAACCCAACGCGGTCCAGCATTTGTTGCACTTTGATCTGGTTCATCCCGACCACACTGGCAGCCAGTTTTTCGCTCTTGAACGAAGCCCCACCCATGGCTTTGAGCGCCGGATTGTTGATCGCGAGGCCTTTGACCACCGGCCATTCGTTGTTGCCGTCTGCGAAATACATTTGCGCTTGTTCACTCACCAAATAGTTGAGGAAGGCCACTGCGTTTTGCGGGTGTTTGGCGTGTCGTGCCATGGCACCGCCTGCGATATTCACATGCGTGCCCCAACTTGCTTGGTTGGGAAACACCACGCCGATGCGTTCGACAACGGCTTTGTCCTGGGCGCTGTCGCTGCGCAACAGACGCGC
>JALRAA010000213.1 GCA_023262645.1 Burkholderiaceae bacterium | reverse complement strand
GATGCCTTCAGACCAATGGCGCAACCAGTCTGAACGGTAATTTTGGTAGCCGTCGAGCACATCGGCGAGTTGTTGCGCCAAGTGATAGGCGCGAATGCCATTGCGGTCTTCGCCCATGTAATGGGCCAGCGCCGAATAACGTGGGTCCTCCAACCATGCGGGGAGTTTGCGCAAGATGCGCCAAGCCAGCGGGGCTTTGTCCAGTGGCATGTGCATCGGCAACCGATCTGCGCCCAAGACGGTTCTGTACATTTGCCACAACTGGCTGGAGGGCAGCACCATGCGAGTGGCAGCACATATGCCCAAGGCGTCGTCGCTGGCCAAAGCCATGCTGAGCCAATGTTTCATGCCATTGCTTTGCACCAGGATCAACTCGGGTGAGAGTCCCGGCAGGGGGTGAGCCTTCAAGTGCGCCACCATCAATTCACGCAAGCTCTCCAACTGGTTGCTGTGCAGCACCATGAATCCGGTAGGGCTGTGCGTTATGTGGGTGATCTGGGCTTGGCATGAGGCGTTCAGCTTAAGGCATTCACTGGCTCAGGCGGTGAGCTTGCAGGCGTTTTTTCTTCGTGCGCAATTGACATGGTAAGGACTGGCCCTGTACGGTCAAGCCTTGGTCTGAGAGGCTTTGCGCCACGCGCGGACCCATGCCAGACACGCGTTGCATCAGGTCGGTCCAATCTTCAAAAGCTTGTTGCGCACGTGCGGCCATCAAGCGGCGCGTGAAAGGCGGTCCAATGCCGCGCAAACCATCCAACTCGGCTTCGCTGGCTTGGTTCACCTCCAAAGCCACCGCAGGGCAGAAAAACACCAGCATCAAGCTGGCGCATGAAAAAAAGCGAAACATGTGTCGTAGCCTGTCAAAAGCCGCGATTGCAACATGCAGTGCATGCAAAGCGATGAACTGCTGCGCGAGAAAAAAGCCAGTGCGGCTCGCCAGGGCTTACAGCTCTTCGATGCGTCTGGGCGGGTAGCTGTCCCAAGCTTGGCATCCGGGGCATTGCCAAAAATGCTGCAATGCTTCAAAGCCGCAGGCGGCACAGCGGTAGCGACGCAAGGGCTTGGCCGCATGCGCTATGGCGCGTTGTACCTGTGGTTGTTGTTCAGAGGTGAGTGCTGCGTCAGACAACAACTGAGAAGCCGCGATCAATGAAGGATGGTGGTTCAAATGCAGGCTGTACAAAGCTTTGCCGTCGTTTTGTCCCATGCTGGTTTGCAGACTGACAATCGCGTCAAGCACATCCAAACTTTGCAATTGGTGGTAACTGTCTTGCAGCAAGGTGAGGATGGGAATTTGCCGTTGCACCTGAGGCGCGAGCCTGGCCAAGGCGCCAGCAACCAAGGGCATGGCGGACGGCACCAAATGCGCCAGCTCTTGCAGTTGGTCGCATGCATGGCTTAAACGGTTTTGCCGTTCACACAACTCGGCCAGCGCAATGCGTGGACGTGCACTGTCGGGGGCGGTTTGTATGGCTTGGTTGAGCAGCGCTTCGGCTGCGTGCATGTCTGTTTCACTGGCGGCCAACTCGCACAAGTAATGCGCTCGCCGCACCGCAAAATTGCCTTGGCCTTGTCCGTCAAGTTGCAAAGAAATATCGGCGGCTTGTCGCCAGTCACGCCCACGCTCGTAAATGCTGAGCAACGCCAGCAAGGCTTGCGGTGCCAAACGGGTGTTCAACAAGGGCTGCAAGGCTGCTTCGGCTCTGTCTAATATGCCGGCTTTGACAAAGTCCAACGCCAAATCGTATTGCGCACGGTCGCGGTCTGCGCTGCTCAAATCGGCGCGCGCCAGCAAGTGTTGGTGCACCCGAACGGCGCGTTCAAATTCGCCACGGCGGCGAAACAAATTACCCAGCGCGAAATGCAATTCAGACGTATCGGGGTCACGTTGTACCGCTTCAATGAACGCATCAATCGCTTGGTCTTGCTGTTCGTTGAGCAAATAATTCAACCCTTTGAAATACGCCTTGGGGTTGCTGCGGTTTTCTAAGCGCAGTTGGCGCAAATCAAAACGGGAGGCCAGCCAACCCAGCACAAAAGCGATGGGCAACCCCAAAAATATCCAGCCGATGTCAAGGTCCATACATGTCCGCGGCAACGGTCTCAGGGTTGGGTTTGTGGGCGGCAGGCGCCGGGGTTTGCAAGGCTTTTTTGGCCAAGCGGCGTTGTTGCCACCAGCGAGGAACCATGCCAACCACGCCGACCACCACACCGATGGCGAACACAGTCAGCAGCACCAGCACCATGGGCGCGCGCCATTCCATGTCCCAGAAAAACCGCACCGACACATCTTCGCGGTTGTTCAAGGCGAAAGCCAGCATGGTCAAAAAAATGGCTGCTTTCAGTGTCCACTGAAGCAGCCGTATGAATGTTTTCAAGTGCATCCCCCTTGATGGGTGAAAAGATCAGGGCTGAGAACCACCGGACTTATCTAACAAGTCACGGGTACGTAATTCAATGGCTTCGCGCAACGCTTTGCCTTGCTTGAAATGCGGCACCCGTTTTTCAGGGATCGCCACGCTCTCACCAGAGCGCGGGTTGCGGCCCATGCGCGGTGGACGGCGATTGACAGAAAAACTGCCAAAGCCGCGCAATTCGATACGGTGACCTTTGACCAGGGCATCGCTCATGGCATCGAGCAAAGCCTTGACGGCAAACTCGGCGTCACGATGGGCCAACTGCGGAAAACGGGCGGCCAGTTCTTCAACCAAATCACTGCGGGTCATGGAATTACAACTCGTTAAACATCTTTTCAAACCACCACCTGTTGGCTTTCGCGCAACAGGTGGTCGGTATCAACGGTTCGTCGGTGTTGATTACTTCTCGTTGGTATCCAACTTGGCACGCAACAAAGCGCCCAGGCTGGTGGTACCTGCATTGCCGGCGTTTTGCTGGCTCAGGTTGGCCATGGCGTCTGCTTGATCGGCAGCGTCTTTGGCTTTGATAGACAACTGGATGTTGCGGGTTTTGCGGTCGATGTTGACCACAACCGCGCTGACTTCGTCGCCGACTTTGAGCACATGGCTGGCATCTTCGATACGGTCACGGCTGATTTCGGACACACGCAAGTAGCCGATGATGTCTTCGCCCAAGTCGATCTCAGCGCCCTTGGCATCGACCGTTTTGACCTTGCCGGTCACCACTTGGCCTTTGTCATTGACAGCGGCGAAGGTGGTGAAGGGGTCGGAATCGAGCTGCTTGATACCCAGGGAGATGCGCTCGCGGTCCACGTCCACGGCCAGCACCAGGGCTTCGACTTCCTGGCCCTTCTTGTAGTTGCGCACGGCCACGTCGCCCGGCTCGTTCCAGCTCAGGTCGGACAGGTGCACCAGGCCGTCGATGCCGGCAGCCAGGCCCACGAAGACGCCAAAGTCGGTGATCGATTTGATCGGGCCTTTGACACGGTCGCCGCGCTTGGTGTTTTGCGCAAACTCTTGCCAAGGATTGGCTTTGCACTGCTTCATGCCCAGGGAAATGCGGCGCTTGTCTTCGTCGATTTCCAGAACCATGACTTCGACTTCGTCGCCCAAGGAAACGAGCTTGGAAGGGGCGATGTTTTTGTTGG
>JALRAA010000212.1 GCA_023262645.1 Burkholderiaceae bacterium | reverse complement strand
GGGCTATCGACACTTCTTCATCGGCGCGGCGGCGAGCGTTTTCCACTTCGGCCTTGGCGCGTAAGAACTGGTCTGCGAGGTCGGCGTTGGCGGCTTTGAGGTTGGCCAATTCCGCCTGCGCGTCTGCCAAGGGCTCTGGGGTGTGAGACGGTGCATCGGGCACGGGTGAGGAGGTAGCGTCCATGACGGGCTCGGTTTGGCCCGGAATTTCAGGCGGTTGCGGGGGTTGGGTATCAGACATGCTGGTGGAGTTAAACGCTCAATACAGCCTTTCATGTGGGAGGGTTTTGTCTGAATTCAAGGGCTTGCAAGACGCGATCATGCAAATTTCACTGAAAACTACGCCAAGTCTTGGATAGAGCGAAAAATAGCGGTATTTAATTGATTTATTGAAAATATTTAAGCAAATAAAACTAATATAAAGGAATCGCAGCTTGGGTTTTCACCATGTCCAGACACTACATCTTCGACACATTGAGCAAGCAACTGCAAGCGCAGGAAATCACCCATACCCGGTTGGCAGAACATTTAGGGTTGACAGTTTCTGCCACCAAACACATATTTGAAACCCAAGACTGCACCATCAGTTGCATGGAAAAAATCTGTGGCTTGGTTGGTGTGAAGCTCGAAGACCTGCTCAGTCACACCGCCAAACCCGCACAACTGCTCGAAAACCTGACCCAGCAACACGAAATCGAATTTCTCAGCAACAAAAAACTGTTCGCTGTCGCCATCGGTGTGATGTATTTTTGGACCTTCAAAGATTTGTTGACCAGGGTCAAAGTCAACAAGACAGAGTTGGTTCAGCTGTTGCAGCGGCTTGAGCAAATGGGCTTTGTGAAAATGGTCTCCGGCAGCGATTTCAAGCCCATGCTTTCACCCAAATTTGCGTGGATCCCCGATGGGCCCATCTTGCGCATGGTTCGCAGAGAGTCGCTGGAGTTTTTGTCGAACAATTTTGATGAAGAAGGCGACGTGTTACACGCCATGAATGTGTTCATCACGCCCGAAACCCATCGCAAGTTGCTTCAACAACTCAACGCCGTTGCCCACGAATACAAAAAGCACATGGTGGCAGAGGCCAACATTCCCGCAGATGACAAACAAATGGTGTCGTTGATCATTGCAGCACGTTCTTGGTTACCCAGTTTCATCCAAAGCCAATTGCGTTGACAAGGGCTGGGTAGAGAAGGTGTTTAACCGTTGACTTCCAGCAGTTCAACCTCAAACACCAACGTGGCGTTGGGGGGAATCACGCCGCCAGCGCCGTAGGCACCGTATCCCAAGTCGGGGGGGATCAGCAGCGTGCGTTTACCGCCGACTTTCATGCCTTGCACGCCTTCGTCCCAGCCCTTGATGACCATGCCTTGGCCCAAACCAAATTCGAACGGGTCATTTCGGTCTAAGCTGGAGTCGAATTTCTCGCCTTTTTCACCGTTCTCCCAAAGCCAACCGGTGTAATGCACCGACACGTACTGACCGGCAGCCGCCATGTCGCCGTCGCCGGTGTGGGTGTCGTCGTATTGCAAGCCACTGTCGGTGGTAATCATGTGTAAATCCTTGAAATTGAACAGAACGCTGGAGTGTAGGTGAGTATGTTTGCGCCGGTTATGAATCAGCAGTGAAGCCAATGCGTTTGACCACCGGCCCCCAATAGTCAAACTGGCGACGCATGTCTTTGGCCATGTCGTCGCTGCTGCCACCCAGCGGCAACAAACCTTGCAGCGCCAAACTGTCTATCAAGCCTTTGTCTTTGAGTGACTGGTTGATGGCGCTGTTGGCAGCCGCAACCACAGACGCCGGCGTTTTGGCGGGCGCGAAAAATCCAAACCATTCTTCAACGGTCAGTTCAGGAAAACCTTGCTCTGCGAAAGTGGCGACTTCCGGTGCGAATGGTGAGCGCGACTTGCCTGAGGTGGCCAACAGGCGCAATTTGCCAGCTCGGTGGTTGGCTAAAAAGTCACCATGGGGCGTGAACATGGCGGCGATTTGTCCGCCGATGACATCGGTCACGCCGGGCACCGATCCGCGGTAAGCCACATGCGTCATGGGCACACCCGTGTTCAAGCTGAGCAGTGCACCCAAAAAATGCGGTGTCGAACCTGCTGCCGGTGAGGCATAACTGGCACGGTCTGGGTTGGCTTTGCACCAAGCCACAAAATCTTTCACGGTTTTCACCGAAGCTGGCACCACCGGGCCGACGGCCAAGCCGTGGGACAACACCGAAGCCATCGCCACGGGGGCAAAGTCTTTGAACGGGTCGTAAGGCAATGTGCGGTAGATGTGCGGATAAATCAGCAGCATGGAATAGGCGCTCAACAGCAACGTGCTGCCATCGGGTGCGGCGTTTTTCACGGCTTCAATCGCAATGCGTCCACCTGCGCCGGTTTTGTTTTCCACCACGGCAGGGTTTCGGGTGTAGGCACTGCCCGCCAATTTATCGCCGACCCGCCGACTGGTGGTGTCGGCCGTGCCGCCTGCTGGAAAACCACACAAGATCTTGACCTGTTCAACAGGTAAGTGGTTGTTTTGTGCCAACGCAGACCAGGGTGACAAGGATGCGGCTGCCAAGCCCAGGGTTTGCAGCGCAAGACGGCGATTGCCATGGGGGGAAGTACGAAACAGTGGTTGAGGCATATCGGTTCTCCGTCTGGGTTCAAAGCACACCCGCTGGCGAGTGCACGAGAGTGGTGTGTCGAAAAATATCACATCAGAAAGTTGCTGGGGTCAGCAGGCCGTTTGCCGTACCGGCATACATGGCTTGCACCCATTCGTGGCGCTGTTTCAACACAGCGCGTTGGTTGATAGACCCTTTGTCGGTGACTTCGCCTGAATCGATCGAAGGCGGTTCACTCATCACCAGCAGACGACTGACGCGGTTGGCGCTGCCAGTGGCTTGACGGGCCAGTGTGTTGAGCAGTTCTTGAAAAAATGCCACAGTGCTCGGGTGCTGCAAAACTTCGCTCAACGGTGCGCTGTCGGGCAGTGGGCACAAAGCACGTACCCTCGGCGTGGTGAACAACAGAGCGCCGACCTCGTTCATGTTCAAACCTGTGATCACCGCGTCTTGCACATAAGGCGCACCCGCAGCGATGATGCGCGCACGCAATGGTCCGACACTGACAAACGTGCCCGTGGCAAGTTTGAAGTCTTCAGCGATACGGCCATCAAAACGCAGTCCGTTATTCGGTTGGGTTGCATCGCGCCACACCACAGCATCGCCGCTTTTCAAAAAACCTTCTTCATCGAATGCTTGAGCGGTGGCCTCGGGTGCGCGCCAATAACCGGGCGTGACATTCGGTCCTTTGTAACGCACCTCCACTTTGTCGCCGACCGGAACCAATTTGAGCTGCAACCCGGCGCCTGGCAAACCCAAGTCGCCGGATTCCACCTCGGGGCGCGGCACGAATATGCCAAACGGTCCGGTCTCGGTCATGCCCAAGCCCGTGCCCATGACGATGCGTTGTCCCAATTCACGTTCTTGGGCAGCATGCAAACTGTCCCAAATCGGTTGCGCCAATGCAGCGCCCGAATAAAAAAACATGCGCACTTTGCTGAGCAAATTTTTTCTGAGC
>JALRAA010000211.1 GCA_023262645.1 Burkholderiaceae bacterium | reverse complement strand
TGGGTGGCAGGTACCGGCAGCAGCAAGCCGTATTTGTTCAATGCGGCCAACGTGGCTATCCACGCGCCCGAACCTTGGCACAGCAAAAACACTGTGGTCGACCAAGAGTTGGACATCATGGACATGATTGCGCGAAGCCGTGCCACCTTTACCCAATCATCCAAAACCTTCGCGCGTATTGACGAACCTGAATTGTTCAAGCGTCCTCCCCCCGGTGTGGATTTGTTACCCGCTGGTTTGGCCGCAGAGAAACTCAGCGGGCGCGAAGTCTGGTGGATACACCCTTGGGCGCTGACAGACAAGTTGCCAGCCAATGTGCCAGCAGATGTGATGCAAGTGGCTGCCTGCTGGTTGGAATGGACCGACGCCAGGCCATGGAGCGAAGCGCGCTGGAAATTTGTTGCGCGCGGTATGCATGCACTGGCTTCGCACTGTTGGTTTGAGGATGCGGCCACGCTGGGTCAGATACTGGGCAAGGCCAAAGCTGTGCATGTGTGGGACCACCGCTGCCTGCCCGATTTACCGGGTGTGTCGTGGGTGCGCCATGCGCCACCGCGTTTGTGGCCCCTGCAAGATGAACATTGCAAATCGTTTTCAGCCTGGTGGAGCAAGGTCAACCGCTACCGCCTGACCTTGCCGCAGTTGCTGCGCCGTTGAAGGTGCCAACCGTCAAGCCGCCGCTTTGACTTTCAACCGCCAAGCATGCAGCAAAGGCTCGGTGTAGCCGCTGGGTTGTTCCATGCCATGGAACACCAAATCGGTGGCCGCCAGGTAAGCCTTGGACGTGGTGAAGTGTCCGGCCATGGGTTGGTACAACGGGTCGCCCGCGTTTTGTTGGTCCACCACGGCCGCCATGCGCTCGAAGGTGGCACGCACTTGCGCTTCGCTGACCACACCATGCTTGAGCCAGTTGGCAATGTGTTGGCTGGAAATACGCAAGGTCGCGCGGTCTTCCATCAGGCCGATGTTGTGTATGTCGGGCACTTTCGAGCAGCCCACGCCTTGGTCGATCCAGCGCACCACATAGCCCAAAATACCTTGCACGTTGTTGTCCAGTTCTTCTTGTTTTTCGGACGCGCTCCATGCAGGCTTGGCCACGACAGGCACGGTCAATAAGTCTTTGAGCAAAGCGGCGCGTTGCTTGTCGGCATCGGTTTTTTCCAGCGTTTTTTGGACATCGCTGACCAGCACTTGGTGGTAATGCATGGCATGCAAAGTGGCAGCTGTCGGACTGGGTACCCAAGCAGTGTTGGCACCGGCTTTGGGATGCCCGATTTTTTGTTCCATCATGGCTTTCATCAAATCGGGCATGGCCCACATGCCTTTGCCGATTTGCGCTTTGCCGCGCAACCCGCAGGACAGCCCAACCAAGACATTGTTTCTCTCGTAAGCGTCGATCCAAGCGCTGTTCTTCATGTCGCCTTTGCGCAGCATCGGACCGGCTTGCATGGCGGTGTGCATTTCATCGCCAGTGCGGTCTAAAAACCCGGTGTTGATGAAGGCGACACGGCTCGCAGCCGCTGCGATACAGGCTTTGAGATTGACACTGGTGCGACGCTCTTCGTCCATGATGCCGAGTTTCACGGTGCTGCTGGGCAGCCCCAAAATATGCTCCACCCGCTCAAAAATTTCTGCGGCGAAGGCGACTTCAGCCGGCCCATGCATTTTGGGTTTGACGATATAGACCGAACCGGTGCGCGAGTTGCGAATGCCGTTGGCACCATGGCCTTGCAGGTCGTGCAAAGCGATGGCCGTGGTCACCATCGCATCCATGATGCCTTCGGGAATTTCGCGCAACTTGCCGTCTTCAGCTTCATACAGGATGGCTGGGTTGGTCATCAGGTGACCGACATTGCGCAAAAACAGCAAAGAGCGGCCATGCAGTGTCACCTGTGCATCGCCCTTGGGTGAATGGTAGATGCGGTCTGGGTTCAAGCCGCGCTTGAAACTGCGCCCGCCTTTGGTCACTTCTTCGGTCAATGTGCCTTTGAGAATACCAAGCCAGTTGCTGTAGGCCAGCAATTTGTCCTCGGCATCGACCGCCGCCACAGAATCTTCCAAGTCCAAAATGGTGGAGAGCGCAGCCTCCACCACCAGATCGCTCACGCCTGCAGGGTCATTGGCGCCAACCGGACTTTGCCGGTTGATTTGGATGTCTAAGTGCAAGCCATGGTGCACCAGCAACACAGACGAAGGATGAGCCGGGTCACCCTGGTAACCCACGAATTGTTTGGGATCAGCCAGCGCCGATTTTTTGCCGCCCTTCAAACCCACCACCAACGCGCCTTTGACCACGGTGTAACCGGTGGCGTCAATGTGCGAGCCTTGTTTCAAAGGGGCCGTGCGGTCCAGTACATAGCGCGCGTATTCAATGACTTTGGCGCCTCGTTTTTCGTTGTAGCCGGGGCCTTTGGCGCAACCATTGTCTTCAGAGATGACGTCGGTGCCGTAAAGGGCGTCGTACAAGGATCCCCAACGGGCGTTGGCGGCATTGAGGGCATAGCGTGCATTCAAAATGGGTACCACCAATTGCGGGCCGGCTTGTTGTGCCAATTCGGCATCGACATGTTGGGTGGTGGCTTTGGCGTGGGCAGGCACCGGCACCAAATAGCCGATGTCGTGCAAAAAGGTTTGGTAAGACTTCATGTCGGTGACCGGGCCTGGGTGAGCGCGGTGCCATTCGTCTAAGGCCAGTTGCAAGCGGTCACGTTCTGCCAGTAAGGCGATATTTTTAGGTGCCAAATCTTGCACCAATTGGTCAAACCCTTTCCAAAAAGTCACGCTGGACACGCCAGTGCCGGGCAGCACCTGCTGGTCGATGAACCGGTACAGGGCTGAGTCGACATGCAGTTTGTAGAGGGAGGTACGCTGAGTCATGGAACGCTTTCTGATCACAAAAAAGGGGTTTCGGGTTTTCACCGATAATTTTCTATTTTAGGAGGTGGCTGTGAACCGTTTGAAAATTGGCATCGCAGTGTTGGCGATCAATGTCTCGTGTGGGGCTTGGGCAGAATCTGAATTCAGCATTTATGGTGGTACCCAAAGCTCTCCGCACTCCACAGTAGAAAACACATCCTCTACCCCTCCTAGCAACACATCGCTCTATACCGGCTGGAAAGCCTCGCCTTTCTCATTTCCCATTTATATGGGCTTGCGTTACACCTCTTGGAACGAAAACGAATGGGGATATGCCTTTAACTATGCGCATACCAAAGCCATTTCTCTCGACCAAGCCTCCGGTGGCTACAACAGGTTGGAGTTCACGGATGGTGCCAACCCAATCACAGTGATCTTGTTGAAGCGGTTCAGTTACCGCGACGTCAAGCCCTATGTCGGCGCTGGACTGGGTATATCAGTGCCGCACGTGGAAGCGCAATGGACAGTGGCTTCCACCGGGGCTTCAAGCAAAAAAACATTTGAATACCAATACGGTGGACCTGTGGCGACGTTGGTGGCGGGTTTCAGTTATCCGTACAGTGAAAAATGGAGCCTGTTCACCGACTTCCAAATGCACTACATGAAGATCGACGCTGCTGTGGATGGCGGACGTCTTAAAACCAACCTGATCACCAATGCCT
>JALRAA010000210.1 GCA_023262645.1 Burkholderiaceae bacterium | reverse complement strand
ACGCGTCTGGCTGGACGGCAAAGACGTCACCGATTTACCGCCGTATGAGCGCCCGATGAACATGATGTTTCAGTCTTATGCGCTGTTTCCGCACCTGAATGTGTGGGAAAACGTGGCCTTTGGCTTGAAGCGCGATGGCGTTGCGAAAGCAGAAATTCAGCAACGGGTTGAAGACATGCTGCAACTGGTCCAGTTACAAAAATTTGCCAAGCGCAGCCCGCACCAACTGTCTGGCGGACAACAACAACGCGTGGCTTTGGCACGCAGTTTGGTCAAGCGTCCGCAACTGTTGATGTTGGACGAACCACTGGGCGCACTGGACAAAAAATTGCGCGAAGAAACCCAAGTGGAATTGGTCAAGATCATCAAACAAGTGGGTGTGACCTGTGTCATGGTCACCCACGATCAAGACGAAGCCATGACCATGGCGGACCGTATCGCCGTCATGAGCGAAGGCCGGTTTTTGCAAGTCGGCGCGCCCAGCGAAGTCTATGAATACCCCAATTGCCGTTTTGTGGCCGATTTCGTGGGCAACGTCAATTTATTGGACGGCGAACTGACCGGTGATGAACCGGACCATGCTGTGGTCAGCAGTGCTGTCTGCCAATTCCGAGTAGGTCACGGCATCAATGGCCATCTAGGCATGCCCGTCACAGTGGCTCTTCGTCCTGAAAAAATTCTGTTGAGTCTGCAAAACCCTGGGCTTGCATTCAACAATTTGTCTTGCTCGGTGGAAAGCCTGTCTTACTTTGGCAGTTACACCAGCTACCACTTGAAAATGGGCAACGGCCAAATGCTTCAAGCTTGGGTCACCAACACCGACCGGCACCACGAAAACATAGACATCGGCCAGCAGCTTTGGGCCCACTGGCAGGACAACGCCATGGTGGTGCTTGACCGGTAAGCCTGTTTGCCGATCAGGCGCCCGCGACTTTCATCCGATTGATCAAAACCGAGCCGATGGTTTTGGCGCCAAAGTTATAGGTGTCGGCGCCGATGGCATCTATTCCCATCAGCATGTCTTTCATATTCGCAGCGATGGTGATTTCTTGAACGGGATAAGCAATCTCCCCTTTTTCTACCCAAAAACCACTGGCACCCCGTGAATAGTCGCCGGTGACATAGTTGATGCCCTGCCCCATGAGTTCGATCACAAACAAACCGGTTCCAAGTTTTTGCAACATGGCTTTGAGGTCGTCTTCGCTGTGGGTTTGGGTGGAGCGCATCACCAAATTGTGCGATCCACCCGAATTGCCCGTGGTTTGCATCCCGAGTTTGCGTGCCGAATAACTGCTGAGGAAATAGCCCTGAACTTGGCCGTTGTGGATGATGTCACGCGGTTGGGTTTTGACCCCTTCCTCGTCAAAAGGTGAACTGCCTTTGCCCCGCAACACAAACGGGTCTTCGTGCACCTGAATGTGTGAAGGCAGCACTTGTTTGCCCAACGAGTCCAACAAGAAACTGCTTTTGCGATAAAGGGCGCCACCGCTGAGGGCGTGCACCAAACCGCCCAACAAACCAGCAGCCAATGGTGATTCAAACAGCACGGGGCAACTGACGGTGCGGATCTTGCGGGCGTGCAAACGGCTGAGCGCGCGTTCTGCGGCGTATCGACCGACCACCTCAGGCGCAGCGAGTTCGTCGGGGTGTCGCATAGAGCTGTACCACGCGTCGCGCTGCATATCGTCTCCCCTGCCCGCGATGGGCGCGACCGACAAGCTGTGGCGTGAGCTCGCATAACCCCCTCTGAATCCATGCGTGTGGGCACTGAAAAAATGGCTTTGCTGGGCCGACACCGCAGCACCTTCACTGTTGGTGATACCGGCGTCGGTTTGTAAAGCAGCGGCTTCACAGCGCAGCGCCAAATGCGCAGCCTCTTCGCTGGTGATGGCCCAAGGGTGAAACAAATCCAAATCGCGCGGCTCTTGGGCAATCAGATTTTCTTCGGGCAGTCCGGCCATGGGGTCTTCGGCGGTAAAGCGGGCAATATCGAAAGCCGCTTGAACCGTGCGTTTGACCGCAGCATCGGAAAAATCGGAGGTGCTGGCATTGCCGCGGCGATGGCCAACATACACCGTGATGCCCAAAGATTTATCGCGGTTGCGCTCGACGTTTTCCAACTCGCCTTTGCGTACGGAAACGCTCAAACCACAACCTTCAGAGGCTTGAGCGGCTGCATCGCTGGCCCCTAAGCGTTTGGCATGGTCGATCGCGCTGTCAACCAGCGCTTCAAATTGGGCACGGCTGTGGCTGAATCCAGGCAGTGGCTGATCGGGAGAAGTCGGGGGGATGGAGTGGGTTTTCATATCGAAGGCTATGATACTTGCCAGACCATTAACCCCAGCTTATGTCACGCAAACCCACCAAAGGTTATTACGTCAAAGGCCATTTTGTCGCCGAAGGCAGCGAACTCGATCTTGAGCTCAAACGCGAGCTCAAGGGCAGCGACACCGCGAGCAAAACCGACCTCAAACGTGAGAGCGTGGAGTTGCAAAAACTGGGGGAAGATTTGTTGCAACTTCGCGCCGATGCCATGCAGCAACTGGTCGCCCAACAACATGTGCCTGAGCTTTTGTGGGAAGCCATCAAAGACGCGAAAAAGATCACCAATTTCGAAGGTCTGCGCCGCCAAATGCAATATGTGGGCAAACTCATGCGCAAGCTCGATGCGCCACAAGTGCAGGCTATTCGCGACGCTTTAGATGTTCAGCACAACGGCAGCGCCGAAGAGACTCTGGCGCTGCACATGAGCGAGCACTGGCGCGACCGTTTGCTCAACGACGACCACGCGTTGGCCGAATGGCTGGTGGCACACCCTGACACCGACAGCCAACAACTGCGCGCCTTGATCCGGCAAGCCAGAAAAGACGGTTTACCCGATAAATCCGCCGTCTCCCACGGCGCGTTTCCCAGACAAGGTCGCGCTTACCGAGACATTTTCAAATTGGTGCGCGACCAATTGAATGCGCAAAAAGTGAACTCGCCATGAATACGGATCCCTCGTTAGAAACCGTTCGCATAGGCATCGTGTCTATCAGTGACCGCGCCTCCAGCGGCACTTATGAAGACAAGGGGCTACCAGCGTTGCGCGAATGGCTGCAACAAGCATTGCACAACCCCTTGGTGTTTGAACCACGGTTGATCCCCGACGAGCAAGCGTTGATCAGCCAAACCTTGATTGAACTGGTGCAAGCCGGTTGCGCGTTGGTGCTGACCACTGGCGGCACGGGCCCTGCTGTGCGGGACGTGACACCTGAAGCCACCCTGGCCGTGGCTGACAAAGAAATGCCCGGCTTTGGCGAGCAAATGCGACAAATCAGCTTGCGTTTTGTGCCTACCGCAATCTTGTCCAGACAAGTTGCGGTGATCCGTGGCAACAGCCTGATCATCAACTTGCCGGGCCAACCCAAATCCATCACCGAAACATTGGGTGGATTGAAAGACCCGCAAGGCGCCACGCTGGTAGATGGTATTTTTGCTGCCGTGCCTTATTGCATCGACCTGATTGGTGGTCCTTATTTGCAAACCCGAGACGCGTTTTGCAAAGCATTTCGGCCTAAAACGGCCCAACGACCCTACC
>JALRAA010000020.1 GCA_023262645.1 Burkholderiaceae bacterium | reverse complement strand
AGCCGGGTGCACGACGATGGCGTCAAGTGTGGAGCGATCACAAATTGAAACATTTGCCGGCCATAAACGTTGCAAAAATGGCCCACAACGCCTTATCCATTGCACTTACCAACGAAGTTGCACAAGGGTGAAATCCATGCCCGTTCAAATCATTTTCTAAATTAAAACCGCGAATATTTAAGAATCTTTCGCAAATGTTTTATTTTTATAAAAAAACCTTTGACGCCTAAAAATTAGCACTATTTAATGACTTGTATGAACAAATCTCTTGTGATTTATGGGAGAAAAATATGTTGTACGCAAGTCGGTTTTACACATTCATTTTGTTTTTATGCGCAGGGATGGTGGTCGCCTGTGGCGGTGGCAACTCGCCAACCGGCACTTCGAGCATGCCAGCGCCTTCAACCACATCTGTTGAAACGGTCTACCCGGTTGATTTGACCGCCACCCCTCAGGGGCGCATGCAATTGGCCATGTCCACAGCCGATGCCAGCATACTCAAAACCGACGATGCCAGTTTCTTGATTTCATCGGCCATGAATTCACTCGAGTCGGTCAAGGTCGACCGAGAAAAGTTACTGAATGATTTTTACGCAGGGCAAAGCTCGCAATTTGAATTGGTTCGCGAAAGCTACATGATGCAACCCAGCTTTGCGGCCGTGGACAAAGTCTTTCCTATGGTGATCGGCGACAAAGGCAACACATTGGCTTCCATCAGCACCCTCTACGACAACCGAATCGCGGCTTACGGTTACGACATTTTGGCGGGTTTTGACCCTGCCAATACGGTTCAACCTGTTTCGGTACGTCCTTCTCAAACAGCGCATAAAACCGTTTTCAAAAGAGTGGTTGCTTGGTTGGTCACAGGCAATCCCTTGACAGACTGGACTTCTCGGTCTGCCAACGCTTTGAATGTGGCCTGGTCCAGTCTGCCCACTTCCTCTGCGGTTCTCTACACCAACAGCAAAGGTGTCAAGGTTTATCGACCGTATGCGTCTGCAGGTTTGACCGCGTTGGGCATTCCTTTCAATTCGCTGTCGTGTGATCCATTGTCAGATCCCTTGAAGGATTGCGCCGCCAAAGCGCAATTGGTGGTGGTGGGTGCTATCGACAGGCGAATGGGGGTAGATTTGAATACGCAGTTGCAACGCATCCAAGAGATTGTCAAAGCACAGATTCCTATCCTCTATTTGAATGCCCATCCGGACGGTGGCGCACCTAACGATTACGCAAGAGCGGCTTTCAAAGAAGACCATCTTCGGCACAAAGCGATGGGGTTTGCCTACGGGGACAACCCAGACAAGCGCAATTACTATGTCCAGGATTGGGTGTCTGGCAATGTGACATTCGCAGAACGTCGACAACAATTCGACCACATGGGGAATTTGGTTAGTCGACTTAGCAAGGCTTCTTTCTCTGCCTACGATTGGTCTCAGTGCGTTGACAACAATTGCGTGATGCCTACCCAGTTCATCAAAGATATTCACGAACCCGTGAATTTCTTGATGACAAAAATCCAAGAAATGGATGTGAATGGTCAAAGCATTTTTGATGTCGAGTTCAATGCCAACAAATCGCTTCAACAATTGATACTGTGGGCAGACACCTACCGCAGAACCATTGTCTATCCATTAGACAAAGTTAAAAACTCTGAGAAGTTTCAATTGGCGTATGTGGCAGACTCGCTGGTTGCCTATGTCAGAAAAAAAGGCGCAGCCCAAACTTCATTGGGCAATTATTTGGATGACAAAGTCCAAACTCTCAAAGGCAGTCCAGACTTCGAAACAGTGGATGTCACGCTGCCAGGCGGGGTGGGATTTACCGCAATCGGTCGATTTGCACTGCCCGGTCAAGCCGTAGAAATCAAATGGCCTAACGCACCACCTGCGGGAATTTTCAAATTCAAAATCAACACGACGCGCGAAGGTACCAATAAAAAATGGGAACCAACCACTGACGCACGTGGTGTGGACCAACCTACTTCAGGCCTCAGGCGTCCTATGTATTTGCGCAGCCCTGAATTTCTTTTGGGCAAAGACAGCGTGACGGTGGTCAGTCCTTATGGCGGATTGTTGATGTTGGTGTTTCAAGATGCCAAAGACACCACAGTCAGTTTGCAAATCAAAGGCGCTGCCAAACATCCGTTTTACGACTCTACCCAGGGTATACCCGACGCCACGGTTTTTTTAAATGACCTCAAAAAAAATCCGATTGGTTGGTTAGAAATCAAAACACCAGGCTTGGAAATACATTCGATCACTTCCAAGGTATTGCCGTATCTCGAACCGTCTCCGCTAGAGACCTATGAGCAACGTGGGAAGTACCCCAATGCAGACAAGCCTTATTACCATCGGGACAAGGGCATTGACATGCACAAATACTTGGCTGAAGCCAAAAAATATGTGATGGAAGAAGCCTATCAACTCGCGGGTTTCAGAGCGCGGGGGCTAGAACTCAAACCCAGCGTTCAAATAATTTGCGATCAATTGCAATGGGATTGTGTGAACGCAACGATTCATGCCCCGCCGATTGTTCAGCACTACCAAACGGATGTTCGTGCGAATTGTGGTTCTATGTGTTCTGGGCAACCGATTGACAGCAGTTCGGCATTCGGCCCCAGAGATTGGGGTGAGAGCCATGAAATGGGCCACAACTTGCAGCGATTCAAGGTTTATGACGGCATGTCTAATGAGGTGTCTAACAACATATTTCCTCTGCACATGCGCTGGCAATTGTTTCGTGATCTAGGCAGAACTGAAATTGGTTACTTAAATGAATTAGATGAGACAAAAATGGTGTTTGACATGATTTCAGGTGTAACAGCTGACAAATCACTTTCGGTGTCGGCCAAATCATTGAAAATCAAACAGTCGTTGTGGAGCAATCCCGCCTATGCTGCACAGAACCGGTCGCGTTTGTATTTTTATCTGCAATGGGTTTTGATTTACTTTGATGCACTGAAAGAAAAAAATCCGACCGTCTCAGACAATGCTTTGTGGGAGCAAGCGTGGGATGTGTTCACCCTGATGTACCTCAACCTCAGGCAAATTGAATCGGTGTCCGATGCTGATTGGCCCTCGGTGAAAGACAAACTGGGATTCGGTTCATACGCCCAAAAGCCCGCCACATCCCATGCATCGGTGGTTGTCAACGGTGTGGTCAGTTATCCGCACCATGATTATTTGTTGGTGATGTTGAGCAAACTGACAGGCAGAGACCAAAGGCCGTTGTTTGATATGTGGGGTGTAGAGACTTATGCACAAGGGCGTAACCAAGTGCAAATCATGAATTTGCCTGCGCAAGCCTTGGAGTTTCACGCCGTGGTGTGTTCTGACGACTTCAGAACACGTCGTGTCATTGATATGAGCGTGCCCATTCCCAGTTTGCCAGCCGAGTGGGGACCCGCGCCATTCAGAGATCAAGCCACCAACTGGGCGGCCTGTCAGGCGGCGACGGCTGCTTATGAATCAAGCCGATGATCAGTCTGCAATACCGGGCACCACTTGGCTGAAGCCGCCATCGACATAGGTGATTTCCGCAGACACGCCGGCGGCAAGGTCTGACAGCAAAAATGCAGCGACATTGCCCACATCTTCGATCGTCACATTGCGCCGAATGGGCGACTGCGTAGCCACCACCTCCAAAATTTTGCCGAAGCCTTTGATGCCAGAGGCAGCCAGTGTTTTGATGGGACCAGCACTGATGCCGTTGACCCGCATGCCTCGGCGCTGGCTGCCCAGCGATTCAGCCAAATAGCGCACAGACGCTTCCAAGGAGGCCTTGGCCAATCCCATGGTGTTGTAGTTCGGCACATTTCGCAGCGCACCTAAATAAGTGAGCGTCAACAGTGAGGCGTTGTCATTCAGGTGTGGCAAGCATGCTTTTGCCATGGCGGGAAAACTGTAAGCACTGATGTCGTGGGCAATGGCAAATGCTTCGCGGCTCAAGCCATCCAAAAAATCGCCAGCGATGGCTTCACGGGGGGCAAACCCGATGGCGTGTACAAACCCGTCAAACCGAGGCCAAGTCGCACTCAAATCCTTGACCAATGCGGCGATTTGTTCGTCGCTGGATACATCGCAGTCAAACACCAAGGTGGAACCAAAGTCGGCGGCAAATTCGCTGATGCGTTCTTTGAATCGTTCGCCTTGGTAACTGAAAGCGAGTTCGGCACCTTGGGCGTGGCAGGCGCGGGCAATGCCATATGCAATCGAACGGTTTGATAACACGCCGGTGATTAAAAGTTTTTTACCGGCCAAAAACCCTGTTTTTTGCGTCACGTGGAAGCTCCTGAAAAATCTTGCAGAATTGTCGCATGCGTACTATTTTGACTTTGGTGTTGCTTTTGCTGGCCCAGCCTTCATGGGCAGCGCATGCTTATGCCCAATTTGGCGACATCAAATACCCCGCCGGGTTCAAACATTTCAGCTATGTCAACCCAGTGGCGCCTAAGGGCGGAAGCATTGCCATGGTGTCACCGACCCGGGCCTCTAGCTTTGACAAATACAACCCGTTCACATTGAAAGGCACCGCGCCTCCCGCATTGAGCAGCCTCATGCTAGAGACCTTGTTGGTCGGTAATTTTGACGAGCCGACGACGGCTTATGGCCTGTTGGCAGAAGACGTCAGCGTGGCCAACGACAAGTTGTCTGTGACATTCAAACTGAACCCGCTGGCCCGTTTTCACAATGGTGATCCTGTTTTAGCGACGGATGTGAAATTTTCTTTTGAACGCTTAACCAGCAAACAAGCCGCGCCTCAGTTCCGAACTTATTTCAGCGAGGTCAAAGGTTTGACAGTGATGGGCGAGCGCGAAGTTCGATTCGATTTCAAACGCGCCAATGCTGAACTTCCGTTGATCGTGGGCGGCATGCCAGTGTTTAGCCACAAATGGGGCGCAGAAAAGCCTCTGGACCAGGTGGTGACTGACATCCCGATCGGCTCCGGCCCCTACAAGATTGGCAAGGTGGACTTCGGCAAGGACATTGAATATGTGCGTGACCCGCAATATTGGGCGCGAGATTTGGGTGTGCGCAAGGGCATGTTCAATTTCGATCGCATCACTTACAAAATGTACAAAGACACCACTGCCCAATTTGAAGGATTCAAAGCGGGAGAATTCGATTACATACAAGCCTTTGTGGCACGCGAGTGGGCGCGAGGCTACAAAGGCAAGTTATTTGACAACGGCACATTGATCAAGAAAGAACTGAAACACGGCAATGCAGGTGACTTTCAGGGCTTCATGTTCAACACCCGTTTGCCCAAATTTCAAGACAAACGGGTGCGACAAGCCATTGCCTTGGCCATGGATTACGAATGGATGAACCGACAACTGTTCTATATGGCTTACACCCGGGTGCGCGGTTATTTCGTGGGCAGCGACTTCGAAGCCAAGGGTTTGCCTGAGCCCGATGAGTTGGCGTTGTTGGAGCCTTTACGTAGCAAATTGCCCGGCGAAGTATTCAACGAACCCGTTCCCTTGCCGCCGCAAACCAACATGGATCCATCCTCTGGCCACACCCTCAGAGACCATTTGCGGCAAGCCCGCGATTTATTGCAGCAAGCGGGTTGGACCTATAAAGACGGTGCATTGCGCAATGCCAAAGGCGAGGCATTCACGTTGGAGTTTTTGGACAACTCGGGCTCCATGGGTCGTGTGGTGACACCGTATGCCAAGAACTTGGAGAAGCTCGGTTTCAAGGTCAATTACAAGGTGATTGACTTCGCGGTGTTGCAAAAGCGTTTGGATGTTTTTGATTTTGAAATCATCAGCAACCGCATCGGTGGCAGCGAGGCGCCTGGCACCGAATTGCTCGAGCGTTTTGGTTCCAAGGCGGCAGACACCGAAGGCTCGAGCAATGTGATTGGCGTGAAAGACCCGGCCGTCGATGCATTGCTCGACAAAGTAGTTGCTGCCCAAACCCGTCCCCAGTTGGTGGCTGCGCTCAAAGCCCTTGACCGAGTGCTGCGACACGGCCACTACGCGGTGCCGCATTGGTACGGCAGTGTGCACCGGGTATCGTGGCGGTCTGGGCGGTTTGAGCAACCCGAGGTGACACCCCGGTATTACCAGCCCGAGTTTTGGGTCACCTCCACATGGTGGGCCAGCACCGCCAACCTCGTAGGACACGAATGACATGTTGAGCTACATACTCAAGCGCTTGTTGCTGATGATCCCCACGTTGTTTGGCATTTTGTTGTTGACATTTGTGGTGATTCAATTTGTGCCCGGTGGTCCTGTGGAACAAATGGTGGCGCAGTTGCAAGGGCGTGATTCGGGTGGTGAAGGAGCCGCTGTCAGTGGCGCGGGTTACCGTGGCAGACAAGGCGTGGATGCCGAGCGGATTGCAGAAATCAAGCAGTTGTATGGTTTTGACAAACCACCTATCGAGCGGTTCATGCAAATGCTGGGTCAATTTGCCCGGTTTGATTTGGGAAAAAGTTTTTTCTATCCCAAAGATGTATGGCAGCTGGTGAAGGAAAAATTGCCCGTGTCTATCAGTTTGGGCTTGTGGACATTTTTCCTCAGCTATTTGGTGTCTGTTCCCTTGGGCATTGCCAAAGCGGTGCGCGCTGGCACCCGATTTGATACCTTGACCAGCTTGGTGGTGTTGGTGGGTTATGCCATTCCTGGCTTTGTGCTGGGCGTGGCTTTGTTGGTGGTTTTTGGTGGACAGTTGCAATGGTTTCCGTTGCGTGGATTGACTTCGAGCAATTGGGAAACATTGAGCTGGGGCGCCAAAGTGGTGGACTATTTGTGGCATATCGCCATGCCGGTCACGGCCAGCGTGCTGGGTGCATTTGCGGTGACCACCATGCTCACCAAAAATGCTTTTTTGGAAGAGATCGGCAAGCAGTATGTGTTGACCGCACGGGCCAAAGGTTTGTCCGAGCGCAAAGTGTTGTGGAAGCATGTGATGCGCAATGCGCTTATTCCTTTGGTCACAGGTTTCCCAGCGGCCTTCATCGGTGCATTTTTCACAGGTTCTTTGTTGATTGAAACCTTGTTCTCGCTCGATGGTTTGGGTCTGTTGAGTTATGAAAGCGTGATGCGCCGTGACTATCCGGTGGTGCTGGGAACGCTTTATTTGTTCACCTTGATTGGCTTGGTCACCAAGTTGATCAGCGACCTTTGTTACGTGTGGGTTGACCCACGTGTGAAATTTGATTGAACCCCATGGCGACTGTTTCTCTCTCACCTTCACAACTGGCGTGGCAACGTTTCAAGCGCAACCGCTTGGGGTTCGTCAGTTTGGTGTTGTTTGTGGTGTTGGTGGTGGTCAGCATGGCGGCTGAATTGGTCAGCAATGACAAGCCGTTGATGGCCAGTTACCAGGGCAAGTTGTATTTTCCGATTGTGAAAAACCCGCCAGAAACGGTTTTTGGGGGAGACTTTGAAACACCCACCGATTACTTTGATCCGTTCATCCGGCAGCAATTCAAGCAACCTGGTAACTGGGCCATCTATCCGATCAACCCTTACCACCACAGCACCTTGAATTACTTCGCCAAAGAACCCAACCCGGCGCCGCCTTCTGCTGACAACTGGTTGGGCACGGACGACCGGGGGCGTGATTTGTTGGCCCGCTTGCTGTACGGCTTTCGTGTTTCAGTGTTGTTCGCTTTGGCGCTGACCATCACAGGCACCTTGCTGGGCGTAGTCACAGGCGCCATACAAGGTTTTTTTGTGGGCAAAACCGACTTGGCCATGCAGCGTTTCATTGAGATTTGGGGCGCCATGCCCGAGCTTTACTTGTTGATCATTTTTTCGGCGGTATTCGAGCCCAGCGTGACGTTGTTGTTGGTGTTGCTCAGCTTGTTCGGCTGGATGGGTTTGTCGGACTATGTGCGAGCAGAGTTTTTGCGCAACCGTCAACTCGACTATGTGCGCGCTGCGCGTGCACTGGGCTTGTCGAATTGGGCCATCATTTGGCGACACGTTTTGCCCAACAGCATGACACCGGTGGTCACGTTTTTGCCGTTTCGCATGAGCGCTGCCATTCTCGCGTTGACCAGTTTGGATTTTTTAGGACTGGGTGTGCCGCCCGGCACCCCCAGCTTGGGTGAATTGCTGTCGCAAGGCAAAACCAATATCGATGCTTGGTGGATATCGATTTCTACTTTTGGCGTGTTGGTGGTGACCTTGTTGTTGTTGACTTTCATGGGGGACGCGCTTCGCGATGCATTGGACCCGCGCAAATTGCGCCAGGAGTCCGCCACATGACCCCATTACTCAAGGTTCACAACCTGCACATGTCGTTCCAAGGGCGGGAGGTCGTGCACGGTGTGTCGTTCGAAATTCAAGCCGGCGAAAAATTGGCGTTGGTCGGTGAATCGGGGTCTGGCAAAACCGTCACCGCCCTGAGTTTGCTGGGACTGGCGCGGGGCGCTTGGGTCCGGGGCGATATTCGCTTTGAAAACCAAGATTTACAAAAGTTCAGCGAACAAGAATGGCTCGGTGTGCGTGGCGGTGACATTGCCATGATTTTTCAAGAGCCTATGACCGCCTTGAATCCATTGTTCACGATCGGCGACCAAATCAGCGAAGTCTTGCAGTTGAAAAAAGGACTGACCCGTGCTCAGGCATGGCAACGTGCCATCGAGTTACTCACCGACACTGGTATTCCAGAGCCAGCGCGGCGAATCCACAACTACCCGCATCAACTCTCTGGCGGGCAACGCCAGCGCGCCATGATTGCCATGGCTTTGGCCGGTGAGCCCAAGCTTTTATTGGCCGACGAACCCACCACGGCTTTGGATGTGTCTTTGCGCGGGCAAATTTTGGATTTGTTGGACAGCTTGCAACAAAAACATGGCATGGCAATCTTGCTGATCACCCACGACTTGAACATGGCCCGGCGTTTTGTGCACCGTGTCATGGTCATGGAAAACGGCTATTTGGTCGAGCAAGGCGATGTCAACACGGTGCTGAGCAACCCTCAACACCCGTACACCCGTCGCTTGGTGGACAGCCAGCCCGAACGAAATGTGTTCGAACCGGTAGACGATGCACCGGTTTGTTTGCAGGCACAAGGCCTTCGTGTGGTCTATCCCGTCCCCCGAGCAGGTTGGCGCGGCTGGTTTGGACACTCAGAATTTGTGGCCTTGCATGCGGCAGACTTTCACATCCAAACCGGTCAAACGCTTGGCATCATTGGCGAATCAGGTTCTGGCAAATCGTCCTTGGCGTTGGCCGCGCTGGGCTTGTTGCCGTTCCAAGGCCGGTTGCAAATCGAAGGCCAATCGTGGCAGAAAAACGCTTCGGCAGATTTGCCTTTGCGCCGCGCCATACAGGTGGTGTTTCAGGACCCGTTTTCCTCGTTGTCGCCGCGCATGACCGTGGAAGAAGTTGTGGGCGAAGGTTTGCTGGTGCATGCGCCCGGTCTCCAAGCCCTGGACCGCCAAGTCAAGGTGTTGGCGGCACTGCAAGAAGTAGGCATGGATGAAGCGCAGTTTCCCGGCCTGCTGGCCCGCTATCCCCATGAGTTTTCCGGGGGGCAACGGCAACGGCTGGCCATCGCTCGGGCGTTGATCGTGCAGCCGCGTATGTTGGTGTTGGATGAACCCACCAGCGCGTTGGATGTGTCTATTCAAAAGCAAGTGCTGGATTTGTTGCAACGTCTGCAACGCGAGCGTGGCTTGAGTTACTTGCTGATCACCCACGACATCGATGTGATTCAGGCCATGGCCCACCATGTGTTGGTGTTGAAGGACGGGCAGGTCGTGGAATCGGCCAGCATCGAGCATTTGATGCGCTCGCCGCAGTCGGATTACACCCGCAGCCTCTTGGCCGCCTCTTTTTCAGGGGCTGGCCAAACGGGTCAATAAGTGGTTACAATTGCAGGCAAATGAACGATAACGGGCGGACATCCCAACCGCCCGTTTTTTTTGGTCGGGTGAAAAGCGGTGCCATTGCAAGACATCATCGAACAAACCGTCAGTGGTCTGGGTTATCAGTTGGTCGACGTGGAACGATCCGCCGGCGGGTTGTTGCGCATCACCATCGATTTGCCTTGGCAATCGGGTCAGCCCGAGCAATTCGTTCAAGTGGAAGATTGCGAAAAAGTCACCCGTCAGTTGCAATTTGTGTTGGAAGTGGAAGGAACCGCTTACAGCCGGCTCGAGGTGTCCTCACCTGGTATTGACCGACCACTTCGCACAGAAAACGATTTTTTGCGTTTCGTCGGTGAGCAAGTCGACGTGACGTTGAAAGCGCCCATGGGGGCGGCGGCAGGTGGCTTGGTGGCCGCCAACCGAAAAAAATTCAGGGGTGTGTTGGAAAGCACTGATACCCCGCAGACATGGCAAATCACCTGGCGTGATGAGCCGCCCAGCAAGCCGGGAATGCGGCCTGCCAGGGTCAAAAAAGACTTGCCAGTGCAGGCGTTGCAATTCACCTTGAGTGAATTGCGTGACGCCCGACTGGCGCCTATTGTGAATTTCAAGGGCCGCAGGCCCGCTGAGAACAGGAGTAAAGAATCATGAACCGCGAAATGCTGATGCTGGTGGATGCCATCTCCCGCGAAAAAAACGTCGAGCGCGATCTGGTGTTTGGGGCGGTGGAATCTGCGTTGGCGCAAGCCACCAAAAAGCTTTATCAGGGGGATGTTGACATTCGCGTATCGATGGACCGTGACACGGGTGAATACGAAACTTTCCGCCGCTGGCTGGTCGTGCCAGATGAAGCCGGTCTGCAAAACCCAGACGCTGAAGAAATGTTGATGGATGCCAAAGAGCGTTTGTCTGACGTGGAAGAGGGCGAATACATCGAAGAAAGCGTCGAGTCCCTGCCCATTGGACGCATCGGTGCGATGGCCGCCAAACAAGTCATCTTGCAAAAGATTCGCGATGCTGAAAGAGAAATGTTGTTGTCAGATTTTTTGGCGCGTGGCGACAAAATTTTCGTCGGCAGCGTCAAGCGCATGGACAAAGGCGACATCATTGTCGAGTCTGGCCGGGTTGAAGGCCGGCTGCGACGCAGCGACATGATTCCCAAGGAAAACCTGCGCTCTGGCGACCGGGTACGCGCCATCATCATGTCGGTCGACACCACTTTGCGTGGCGCGCCCATCCTGCTTTCGCGCACCGCACCCGAATTCATGATGGAGCTGTTCCGGCAAGAAGTGCCTGAAATCGAACAGG
>JALRAA010000209.1 GCA_023262645.1 Burkholderiaceae bacterium | reverse complement strand
GTGTCCCCAACACCACTGGTCTGAACGCCCAGGCCGTAGGTCTGAAGCTCGACGAGCGCGGCGCCATCTTGGTGGACGGCGATTGCCGCACCAGCCTGCCCGGCGTGTGGGCCGTGGGCGACGTGGTGCGCGGCCCCATGCTGGCGCACAAAGCCGAAGAGGAGGGCGTGGCTGTGGCCGAGCGCATCGTCGGTCAACACGGGCATGTGAACTTCGTCACCATTCCCTGGGTCATCTACACCAGCCCCGAAATCGCTTGGGTCGGTCGCACCGAACAGCAACTCAAATCTGATGGCGTGGCCTACAAAGCGGGCAGCTTTCCGTTTTTGGCCAATGGACGGGCGCGCGCTTTGGGCGACACCACTGGCATGGTCAAAATGTTGGCAGACGCGACCACCGACGAAATTTTGGGGGTGCACATCATCGGTCCCCAAGCCAGCGAATTGATCGCTGAGGCCACGGTGGCGATGGCGTTCAAAGCCAGTGCAGAGGACATTGCGCGTATTTGCCACGCCCATCCGTCGTTGAGTGAATCGACCAAAGAAGCAGCCTTGGCTGTGGACAAACGCACGCTGAATTTTTAAGCAGCTGTTTTATGAAAATGCGAGTGGCTTCCCACCCGGCCAAAACCATCACCGCCCAACAAGCCGCTGCGATGGTCGAGCCGGGTATGTGGATCGACTATGGAGCCACGTTGTGCCAACCCGATGTGTTTGACCAAGCGCTGGCCGAGCGCAAAGAAGCATTGCACGATGTCAAATTTCGTTCTTGCATCACCATGCGACCACGCGCTGTGCTCGAACACGATCCGCAAGGCAAACACTTTCATTGGTTCAGCATGCATTTCTCCGGCTATGACCGGCGTTGGCATGATGCGGGCAGAGCCCATTACTTGCCGGTGAACTTGGGTGAAATCCCCGATTACTACCGGCGTTTCATGGATCCAGTAGATATCGTGGTGTTGAAAACCTGTCGCGCCGACGAAGAAGGGTTTTTCAATTTCAGCGCAGCCAATTTGTGGCACCGCGACATCATCGAACGCGCCAAATGTGTGATGGTTGAAGTCACGGATGGTTTGCCCTATGTGTATGGTGTGCGCAATGGCGTGCACCGCAGCGAAGTGGACTTTGTCATTGAAGGCGACAACCAAGCCGCGCCCGTGTTGCCGCATCCACCCGCCACCGACGTGGACATGGCGATGGGCAAATTGATTGCCGCAGAAATTGAAGATGGCGCTTGTTTGCAAATTGGCATCGGCGGCATGCCCAATGCGGTGTGTGAACAACTGCTGCACAGCAACGCCCGTGATTTGGGCGTGCATTCTGAAATGCTGACCGAAGGCATGGTCAATCTCTACCGCGCTGGCAAGATCACCAATGCCAAAAAGCAAATCCACACCGGCAAGATGGCGTTTTCTTTTGGCCTCGGCTCGCAAAGTTATTACGACAGTTTGCACCGCAACCCCGACATGGCTTGTTTGCCCGTGCAAGACACCAATTTGCCGCATGAAATCATGCGCAACCACCGCGTGGTGGCGATCAACAACACCACGCAAATGGATTTGCAGGGTCAAGCTGCTTCCGAGTCAGACGGGTTGCGCCATATCAGCGGCACGGGCGGGCAACTGCAATTTGTTCGGGGTGCTTATGCGTCCGAAGGGGGCAAGTCATTCATGTGCATGTCGTCAACCTTTGAAAAAAACGGACAACGCAAAAGCCGCATTGCTTTGTCGCTCACCCCGGGCAACATGGTGACCACACCGCGAACCGACATGATGTATGTGGTCACCGAATACGGCATCGTCAATCTGAAAGGAAAATCGGTTCCGGAGCGTGCCTTGGCGTTGATATCCATCGCGCACCCGGATTACCGCGAAGCCTTGATGCGCGAAGCGCACGAGCACCGTTTGATACCTCGTGGCGTCACGTTCAGTCGCCACTGAATGCATTTTTTGCTCATGTTGTACCCGCCACCAGCCGTCTTATCGCCATGTCAGTTTCCGATATTTACCATCAAGAACTGAGTAACCGTGGTTATGCAGCGGACCCGGCGCAATTGCGGGCGGTGAAAGCTTTAGACCAGTGTGCCAGCGAATGGACGCACTACAAACACAAACGCGGCAATTCTTTGAAAAAGCTGATCAACCACCCGGACATTCCCAAGGGTGTGTATTTGTACGGCGGCGTCGGGCGTGGGAAAAGTTTTTTGATGGATTGCTTTTTCAAGGCGGTACCGATCGAGAGAAAAACCCGTTTGCATTTCCACGAGTTCATGCGCGAAGTACACCGCGAATTGCGCGATCTGCAAGGCACGGTCAATCCGCTGGACGAACTCGGTATTCGCATGGCCAAGCGGTTCAAGTTGATTTGCTTTGACGAATTTCATATCGCTGACATCACCGACGCCATGATCTTGCACCGGTTGCTCATGGCCATGCAACACAACGACATCGGGTTTGTCACCACCTCCAATTTCAAGCCAGACGAACTCTATCCCGATGGCTTGCACCGCGAACGGTTGCTGCCTGCGATTGATTTGCTCAACGCAACCATGGAAGTGGTCAATGTCGACAACGGCACCGATTACAGGGGTCGCATGCTCGAGCAAGCCCAGCTTTACCTGACGCCGTGCAACGACCAGACCGAACTGCTGATGCACCAAACCTTCGATCGGTTGGCCGAAACCCCGGACCAAGACGGCTTGCTGATGATCGAGGAGCGCAAACTCTGGGCCAAACGGCGTGCCGGTGGCATGGTTTGGTTCGACTTCAAAGTGCTGTGTGGCGGCCCGCGCTCGCAAAACGATTTTTTGGAAATTGCCAGCCAATTTCACACGGTGTTTCTGAGTGGCGTGCCGCGCATGGAAGTGCGCATGTCCTCTGAAGCCCGACGCTTCACTTGGCTGATCGACGTGTTGTACGACCGGCGCGTGAAATTGGTGATGCAAGCCGATGTCGAGCCCGAAGTGTTGTATACCGAGGGGCCGATGTCGCATGAATTTCCCAGAACCGCTTCCAGGTTGCGGGAAATGCAATCTGGGGCATTTTTGGCCTTGGGTCGCAGACTGGTGGATACTTCGCTCACATGAAACATTTTCTGGCTTGGTCTTGGAGCGGTCTTTTGCTGTTGGCATGCAGTGTGTCGGCGCAGCCTGCGCCTGCTGTAGGCAGCACCCCAGACAACGGCAGTTTGTTACAAGGGCTCGATCTGGATGCCGAGCGAAAACGCATCCGATCCGAGCGTGATACTGCCGATGCCGAGTACAGAGCCGCGCTCAAGTTGTGCTTTCAAAAATTTGCAGTCAACAGCTGCAAGCAAGATGCCCTGGACGAGAAAATCAAGCGCGATAACGAATTGCGCCGTCAAGAAATCATTCTCAACAACGCAGTCAGAAAGCAACGTGGCGACAAAGCCTTGTTACGTTCAGAAGATCGACAAAGCCAAGAAAAGCAATTGAAGGACGAAGAGCGGCGCATGGAGCAACGCAATGTTCATCTCGATAAATTGCAAGAGAACATTGAGAAAAACGAAAAAGCCTTGGACAAAGAGCTTGAGATTGAAGCCAACCGAGAAAAATACCAACAACGTCTGCAAGAGTTGCAAGAGCGCCAGCGC
>JALRAA010000208.1 GCA_023262645.1 Burkholderiaceae bacterium | reverse complement strand
GCTGTGCCGCCAATGCCGATGCCCAACATGCCCGGAGGGCACCATCCCGCGCCCATGGTCGGCACGGTTTTGAGCACCCAATCGACCAGGCTGTCGCTGGGATTGAGCATCACCATCTTGGATTTGTTTTCGCTGCCGCCGCCCTTGGCTGCCACCGTGACTTCAAGCGTATCGCCAGGCACCAACTCGGTGAAGATAACCGCCGGTGTGTTATCACCGGTGTTCTTGCGCGCGAACTGGGGATCGGCCACCACACTGGCGCGCAAACGGTTGTCGGTATGGTTGTAAGCGCGTCGAACCCCTTCGTTGATGGCGTCGTCCAAGCTGCCGGTAAAGCCGTCCCAGCGCACATCCATGCCCACTTTGAGAAACACATTGACGATACCTGTGTCTTGGCAAATAGGTCGGTGCCCGGTCGCGCTCATTTTGCTGTTGGTCAGAATTTGTGCAATCGCATCTTTCGCTGCGGGGCTTTGCTCGCGTTCGTACGCGCGGGCTAAATGCGCGATGTAGTCTGCTGGGTGGTAGTAGCTGATGAATTGCAAAGCTGCAGCCACAGATTCAATCAAGTCGTGTTGTGTGATGTTGCTCATGTCGATTTGCGTGCTGGGTTTTCAGTGATCGCCATGCTCGAGTTCAATGGCACGGGTTTGGTTCAGCAGTTTGTCGGTGAATGCGATGGCCATGGCACTGAGCAAAAAAGTGATGTGAATGATGGTTTGCCAAATCAAGACTTTCTCATCGTAGTTCGCTGCATTGATAAATGTTTTGAGCAAATGGATGGAGGAGATGCCAATGATGGCCATGGCCAATTTCACTTTCAGGACCGATGCATTGACATGGCTTAACCACTCGGGTTGGTCGGGGTGGTGCTCAAGGTACATGCGCGAGACAAAGGTTTCATAGCCTCCAACAATGACCATGATCAACAAATTGGAAATCATCACCACATCAATCAAGGCCAGCACCACCAGCATGATGATGGTTTCATTCAACCCAATGACAGCGGGTTCGGTCTTATAGCCAATGCTGTTGACCAGCGCCTGTAGCGCCGTTTGGCTACCAAAGGCGGCTTCGAGCAAATGCACCAACTCCACCCAGAAATGGAAGGCATATACGGCTTGTGCGGCAATCAACCCCAAGTACAAAGGCAGTTGCAGCCAGCGACTGGCAAAAATCAGCCGCGACAGGGGAGAGGTTTGGCGCTGGGAGGAAGCAGGCGGGGTATCAGACATGTGAGCACTTTCGTCGGAGAAGACAAACAGCTTAAATCCGCGATTCTAGGGAATGCAAAGCCTGCAGTCGTAAGGTTCAAGCCAGTCAGTGGCATGTAAGAGGCATCGACGAAAGTCTCGCTCGAACCAGAGTCGCTCAGCGACCATTCAATACCAGGAGACAAGCCATGAGCCACGACCACCCTCTGCCGGTGATTGCCCCACCTGCTGCCTTTGCCAAACAAGCTGCCGTGTCTGGCATGGATGCCTACCATGCTTTGGTCAAACATGCGGACGAAGACTACGAAGGTTTTTGGGCAACGCAGGCCAAACGTTTGTTGCATTGGCAAACCCCATTCACCCAAACCTTGAACGCAACCAACGCACCTTTCTTCACGTGGTTCGAAGACGGCAAATTGAACGCCTCATACAACTGCTTGGACCGCAATATCGAGCGCGGTTTGGGTGACAAAACCGCGATCATTTTTGAAGCCGATGGCGGCGAAGTCACGCGCACCACTTATTCGCAATTGCTTTCGCGCACTTGCCAAATAGCCAACGCCATGAAGTCGCTGGGCGTGGGCAAGGGTGACCGCGTGATCATTTACATCTCCATGTCGGTCGATGGCGTTGCCGCCATGCAGGCGTGTGCCCGAATCGGCGCCACCCATTCCGTGGTGTTCGGCGGATTCTCTGCACAAAGTTTGCGAGACCGCATAGAAGACACCGGTGCCAAATTGGTCATCACCGCCGACCACCAATTGCGCGGCGGCAAGCAACTGCCATTGAAATCGATTGTGGATGAAGCCCTTGGATTGGGCGGTTGCGACAGCGTCAAGCATGTGTTGGTCGCCAAGCGATCTGGCGCAGAAGTGGCCATGCACGCAGGCCGTGATTTGTGGTTATCAGACGTGGCTGACAAACAACCCACGACTTGCAACCCCGAATGGGTGGAAGCCGAGCACCCGCTGTTCTTGCTCTACACCTCGGGTTCAACAGGCAAACCCAAAGGCGTGCAGCACAGCACCGGCGGTTATTTGATGCATGCAGCACTCACCACTGAATGGACCTTCGATCTGAAACACGATGATGTGTTCTGGTGCACAGCAGATATCGGATGGGTCACAGGGCATACCTACATCGCCTATGGGCCCTTGGCATTGGGCGGTACACAAATCGTGTTTGAAGGTGTGCCAACTTACCCAGATGCAGGCCGGTTTTGGAAAATGATCCAAGACCACAAAGTCAGCATTTTTTACACGGCACCCACGGCAATCCGCTCTTTGATCAAAGCCGCCGAGGGCAACGAAGCTGTTCATCCTGGCGCGTTATGACTTGAGCAGTTTGCGTTTGTTGGGTTCGGTGGGTGAGCCCATCAACCCAGCGGCGTGGGAGTGGTATCACCAGCATGTGGGCGGCAGCCGTTGCCCCATCGTCGATACCTTTTGGCAGACCGAAACCGGCGGTCACATGATCACACCGCTGCCAGGTGCGACGCATTTGGTGCCCGGTTCTTGCACATTGCCATTCCCTGGCATACAAGCGGCCATCGTCGACGAAACTGGCAAGGATGTGCCCAATGGTCAAGCGGGCATTTTGGTGGTCAAAAAACCTTGGCCATCCATGATTCGCACCATTTGGGGTGATCCCGAGCGCTTCAAGAAAAGCTATTTCCCCGAAGACTTTCAAGGCAAATACTATTTGGCTGGCGACGGCGCGATTCGCGATGCGCAAACGGGCAACTTCACCATCACTGGACGCATTGACGATGTGTTGAATGTCTCTGGTCACCGCATGGGCACGATGGAAATCGAATCTGCATTGGTGAGTTGCACTGAATGGGTTGCTGAGGCGGCGGTGGTGGGGCGTCCAGACGACACCACGGGTGAAGCCATTTGTGCGTTTGTGGTGTTAAAGCGTGCTCGGCCAACAGGTGATGAAGCCAAACAAATCGCCAAGTTGTTGCGTGACCATGTGGGCAAGGAAATCGGGCCGATTGCCAAGCCGAAAGACATACGTTTTGGCGAGAATTTGCCCAAGACCCGGTCTGGAAAAATCATGCGTCGGTTGCTGCGTTCTATTGCCAAGGGCGAGGCGATCACACAAGATGTGTCCACTTTAGAGAACCCGGCGATTTTGACGCAGTTGTCTGAAAGTGTTTGATTCCATCGCTTTGGCTGATTCATCTGTAACAGTTGGCATGCACGTGTTTTAAAAGCCCCGCTTTGGCCGACCCATCCGGTGCGATTTTTTTCTGCGCTTTCGCTCGAAAAAAACGCCCCCTCCGATTCGGCCTGAAGTGATGTTAATGCTTAAGTGATGGTGTCCAGAAGTAAAGTACTTGAACGCGTCTAGCGGCTTACATCACCGCGCCCAATTGCCAGGGCACAAATTCGTTTTGTCCATA
>JALRAA010000207.1 GCA_023262645.1 Burkholderiaceae bacterium | reverse complement strand
GACCGGTATGTACACACCTACCTCTGGGCAGGTGCATTTCAAAAACAAAGACATCACGGGCTTGCCTGCACACCAAATTGCCCGCAGCGGCATGGCGCGTACGTTTCAAAATTTAGCCTTGTTCGGTGGCCTCACGGTGCTGGAAAATCTGATGACAGGTGCTTACCTGAAAGGTTCTTCCGGATTGCTTCAAGGTGTTTTCTCCACGAACCAAGCACGCAAAGAAGAACAAGCGGCACAAACGGCTGCAATGGAGATGCTGTCATTTTTGGGCATGGAAGAAGTTGCGCAATCGCTGCCCTCAGAACTGAGCTACGGCCGACAAAAGCAAGTGGAGTTTGCCCGTGCCCTCATGCAAAGGTCTGAGTTGGTTTTGTTAGACGAGCCCATGGCAGGAATGAGCACCACGGAAAAGGCAGCCATGTCGGCATTGATTCAAAAAGTACGTCAATCCATGGGCATCAGTTTCTTGATCGTTGAACACGATATTCCTGTGGTGATGGATTTGTCTGACAAGATCGTTGTGCTCGACTTTGGTCAAAAAATCGCCGAAGGACACCCTCGAGACATCCAAAACAACCCCGCTGTGATCGCTGCTTATTTAGGCAATGGTCATTGAAATTATTTAAAACTACATTGGAGCAGTCCCCATGAGAGAAGCCGTTATCGTATCTACCGCACGCACCGGTATTGGCCGTGCATTCAAAGGTTCATTGAATCACACCAAATCCCCGAGCATGCTGGGTCACGTGATTGCCCAAGCTGTGCAACGCGCTGGTATTGAGGGTGCAGAAGTTGAAGATGTGGTCATGGGCACAGTGTTGACCAGTGGCACCGCAGGCATGAATCTGGCACGCAACGCCGCTTTGGCCGCAGGATTGCCGGTGACGGCACCCGGTCAAACCATGGACCGTCAATGCGCATCAGGGTTGATGGCCATTGCCACGGCTGCAAAACAAGTGATGGTCGATGGCATGGATGTGGTGGTCGCTGGTGGCCAGGAAAACATAACGGCTGAACAAAAAGCCTACTTTGAAAGCGCCATGGCCTCTAAGGACGCGCAACTTGAAAAGCGTGTTCCCCATGTCTACATGCCCATGTTGATGACCGCTGAGTTCGTGGCAAAGAAATACGGCATCAGCCGCGAAGCTCAAGACTTGTATGCGCTGCAATCACAGCAACGCACTGCACAAGCCCAACAAGCGGGTCGTTTCAAACGAGAAATCGTCTCTTTTGCCACTCAAATGGCGGTTGCCGACAAAGCAACCGGTGCCATCAGTTTGAAAGACGTGGTGTTGGACAAAGATGAGAGCAACCGGCCTGAAACGGTATTGGAAGGATTGATTTCATTGAAGCCGGTGATTGAAGGCGGCGTCATCACAGCAGGCAACGCCAGCCAATTGTCTGATGGTGCCAGTGCCTGCGTGGTAATGGAAGCGGGTCTGGCTCAGCGCCGTGGCCTGCAGCCTTTGGGCATTTACCGCGGCATGACAGTGGCAGGATGTGCGCCTGAAGAGATGGGTATTGGCCCCATTTATGCAGTGCCTAAACTACTCAAGCAACACGGATTGAAAGTGGACGATATCGGCTTGTGGGAATTGAACGAAGCTTTTGCGTGTCAAGCCATTTACTGTCGCGATCAGCTTGGCATCAACCCTGACATATACAACGTCAACGGTGGCAGCATCTCCATTGGTCATCCTTACGGCATGACGGGTTCACGTTTGGTTGGCCATGCGCTGATTGAAGGTAAACGCCGTGGTGTCAAGTATGTGGTGGTGACCATGTGTGTGGGTGGCGGCATGGGCGCAGCCGGTTTGTTTGAAATAGCGCATTGACTCGATTTACCTTTATTCAAAGCAAATATGCATTTCGATCAATATCAAACACTTCAATTTGACAGGTTAGGAAAAGTCTTGCAAGTGACTTTAAATCGTCCTGACAAATTAAATGCTGTCGATGAGGAAATGCATGGGGAGTTGGCCTGTGTGTTTTCCGATGTGGCCAATGACCCGGACAGTGACGTCATTGTTTTGACGGGTGCCGGCCGGGCTTTTTCTGCGGGAGGTGATATCGATTGGATGCAAAAAATGATCGATATTCCCCACTCATTTGAAAAAACAGCTCGCGAGGGAAGACGCATTATTCATTCACTGCTGGATTGCCAAAAACCTATCATCGCCAAAGTCAATGGCCATGCTACTGGCTTGGGTGCCACGATGGCGCTTTTTTGCGATGTCATTTTCGCCAGTGAATCTGCCAAGATAGGTGACCCGCATGTCAGTGTCGGGCTGGTTGCAGGAGACGGTGGCGCAGTGATTTGGCCTCAGTTGATTGGTTACGCGCGAGCCAAAGAATATTTGCTCACAGGCGATTTGATGAGCGCAACTGAAGCAGCGCGCATTGGACTGATTAACCATGCAGTTGCAGCATCAGAGTTGGATATCAAAGTAGAGGAATTTGCCAAGCGGTTGGCGGCAGGCGCTGGAAAATCCATTCGCTGGACCAAGGCATCTGTCAACATGGGACTCAAACAAATGGTGCAGACTGTGTTGGAGACCTCACTTGCTTATGAAGAGATGTCAAGCAAAACCGCTGATCACCAAGAAGCTGTCAATGCTTTTCGTGAGAAGCGTACACCCCAATTTCAAGGTCGTTAGAAACGATAAGTCCACTTAGTGAGAGGCTTTCCATGACCCGTCGATTTGTTGATTTGTCCATTTATTTAGAAAACGATGTGATAAGTGATCCGCCTGCTTACGCACCGAAAATTGAATACCTCAATCACCAAAACACCATTTCGCAAATCGAGCCTTTTTTCCCAGGTTTGAAAAAAGACGACCTGCCCGATGGCGAAGGCTGGGCGGTGGAGTTCGTCAAACTGTGTACACACAATGGCACACACTTGGATGCGCCTTACCACTATCACTCGACCATGGACAAGGTCAGTGGCGAAGCCAAGCCTGCCATCACGATCGATGAGGTACCGCTGGAGTGGTGTTTTCAACCCGGCGTGAAGTTGGATTTCCGGCACTTACCCGACGGCCATGTGGTGACTGCGGCAGAGGTACAAGCTGAGCTCAAGCGCATTGGCCACAGCTTGTCACCCTTGGAAATTGTGGTCGTCAACACCCGTGCGGGCATGCAATACGGTCAGCCCGACTATGTCTCTTGTGGGTGTGGCATGGGCTATGAGGCCACCATGTATTTGTTGGAGCGTGGCGTGCGATTGACCGGCACAGATGCCTGGAGTTGGGATGCCCCTTTTGTGCATACAGCGCAAAAGTATGCTGAGACGGGTAATGCGGCTTTGATTTGGGAAGGCCACAAGGCAGGGCGCGACATTGGTTATTGTCATTTGGAAAAACTGCACAACCTCGAATCCCTGCCCAGTAGTGGTTTTTACATCAGTTGTTTTCCCCACAAAATTCGCGGTGCTTCAGCAGGTTGGACCAGAGCAGTGGCTATTTTTGATGATGCTTTGCATACTACTTAGCGGTCTCATCTCAATTAGTTAATGCAAATTTTTGAGTTGGATATAAAAAATCTACCAATTCATATGATGATGTCATAATTTTCTTCATGTAACTACAAAGTTCTTCTTTTGCTGCATTTCTGGTTT
>JALRAA010000206.1 GCA_023262645.1 Burkholderiaceae bacterium | reverse complement strand
CCAAGGCATGCGCGTCACCGACGAAGAAACCATGGAAGTTGTGGAGTGGGTGTTGGCCGGTGAAGTGCAACAAGACATTGTGGGTTTGATCAACCAAGCGGGCGGCAAAGCCGTGGGCCTGACCGGGCGCGACGGCGGCATGATCCGCGCGCAGAAATTGAAAATGCTCGACAACCTTGACCCCACCATTGAACACGATGTCGGACAAGTGGGCGACATCACTTCTATCGATCCGTCTTTGCTCAAAGCGCTGCAAGACGATGCATTCATTCCCGTGGTCAGTCCCATTGGCTTTGGTGCACAAAACGAAAGCTACAACATCAATGCAGACGTGGTCGCCTCCAAACTCGCGACCGTGCTCAACGCTGAAAAACTGGTCCTGTTGACCAATACTGCTGGCGTACTGGATAAATCGGGCCAGTTGCTGACCAATCTGAGCGCGCGACAAATCGACGCCTTGTTTGCAGACGGCACCATCAGTGGCGGTATGCTCCCGAAAATCAGCGGAGCGCTCGAAGCCGCGAAGAGCGGCGTCAAAGCGGTGCACATCATTGACGGCAGGGTGCCACATGTGTTGTTACTGGAAATTCTCACCGACCAAGCTTTTGGCACCATGATCCGTTCGCACTGACCACCCAGGAGGACCGTCCTATGGCTGATGAGCAACCTGCAGCAAATAACGCCGACGCCACCCCACGCAAGCGGCCCAAGCCGGGTGAGCGACGCATTCAAATACTGCAGGCACTGGCCGCCATGTTGGAGCAACCCGGCTCCGAACGGGTCACCACCGCGGCATTGGCCGCCAAGCTCGAGGTCAGCGAAGCCGCGCTCTACCGCCATTTCGCCAGCAAGGCGCAAATGTTCGAGGGCTTGATCGAATTCATCGAAACCAGTGTGTTCAGTTTGCTCAATCAAATCGCCCAAGGGCCGCATGAAGCGCCTGACAAACTGCGCCGCATGCTCACCGTGTTGTTGCAATTTGCCGAGCGCAATCCGGGCATGGCACGCGTCATGGTGGGAGATGCACTGGTGTTTGAAAACGACCGCTTGCATCAGCGAATGAATTTGTTTTTTGACAAAGTGGAAGCCAGTTTGCGTCAAGTATTGCGTGACGCCGCCAGCACGTCTGCTACACCCACGGTGGACGCCCAAGCGCAGGCTTCCGTCGCGGTGGCATTTGCTGTGGGTCGGCTGCACCGGTTTGCGCGTTCGGGCTATAAACGTTCGCCGCTGGAATATTTGGACACCAGTTTGAATTTTTTGATTTAAAAAAACATATCGAGCTTGCGAAAACTTTCATGCCTGCCCGAGCAGCGCATGTTGATAATGCAACTTGTTTATTTCTTCGACTGATAAGGACATTACTTCATGAACCAATTAGATATGCAAGGTCGCCATGCCGTGGTCACCGGTGGCGCCAGCGGGCTGGGCTTGGCCATCGTGCAGCGTTTGCTGCATTCAGGCGCGCGTGTCACCGTCTGGGACCATGACCAGGTTGGCGCGGACAAAGCGGTCTCTGCGCTGCGACAACAATGGCCCAAAGCCACCATCGAAGCCGTGCAAGTCAATTTGACACAGCATGCGCAAGTGGTTGAAGCGGTGAAAAAAACGGTTGCCATGGCGGATGTGGATGCGTTGGTCAACAGTGCAGGCATCAGTGGCCCGAACATGAAAAGCTGGGACTATCCGCTGGACGACTGGCTCAAAGTATTCGATGTGAATGTCAATGGCTTGTATTACTGTTGCCGAGAAATGGTGCCGCACATGAAAGCGCGCAACAAAGGGCGCATCGTCAACATTGCATCGGTCGCTGGCAAAGACGGCAATCCCAACGCCAGCGCCTACAGTGCCAGCAAAGCGGCGGTCATCGCCTTGACGAAATCGATTGGCAAAGAACTCGCCGACACCGCCATTTGCGTGAACTGCGTAACGCCTGCAGCCGTCAAAACGCCGATCTTCGACCAACTCACGCCGGAGCATATACAGTTCATGCTGAGCAAAATCCCCATGGGACGTTTTGGCACACCCGATGAAATCGCCGCCATGGTGGCTTGGTTGTGTACCGATGATTGTTCTTTTTCCACCGGTGCAGTGTTTGATTTGTCCGGTGGCCGATCCACTTATTGATTTTTTCAGGAGCACACATGAAACTTGTTCGTTACGGCGCGGTTGGCCGCGAAAAACCCGGCTTGATCGATGCTGACGGCAAATTGCGCGATTTGTCAGGCGTGATTGCAGACATCACACCTGACCATTTGAGTGACAAAGAACTGTCCAAGCTGGCCCGACTCCACACCGCCAAGCTGCCCTTGGTACGCGGCAAGCCCCGCATGGGTTGTCCGATCAGCCATGTCGGTAAATTCATCGCCATCGGTCTGAACTATGCCGATCATGCGGCTGAATCCAACTTGCCGGTGCCCAAAGAGCCGGTGGTGTTCATGAAAGCCAACAGCTGCGTGCAAGGGCCTAACGACGACATCATGTTGCCCAAAGGGTCTGTGAAATCCGATTGGGAAGTGGAGTTGGGCGTGGTTATTGGCACCCGTGCCAGCTATGTGTCGCAAGCCCGTGCATTGGACTACGTGGCGGGCTACTGCACCATCAACGATGTGTCTGAACGCGAATACCAACTCGAACGCGGCATGACCTGGGACAAAGGCAAAGGCTGCGACACCTTTGGCCCGATCGGCCCTTGGTTGGTGACCCGCGACGAAGTGCCCAAACCCCAGCGCTTGAACATGTGGTTGGATGTGAACGGTGTTCGCATGCAAACCGGCAACACCAAAACCATGGTGTTCACGGTCGCCAAATTGGTGAGCTATGTCAGTGAATTCATGACCTTGATGCCCGGAGACGTGATCACCACCGGTACCCCTCCCGGTGTGGGCATGGGCATCAAGAAAAACGGCAAGCCCGCACCCGTGTTTCTCAAAGCCGGTGACACCATGTCACTGGGTATCGAAGGCTTGGGTGAGCAGCACCAAAAAGTGGTGGCTTACAAAAAACATTGATCCTTTGTCAAAAAAAAAGCGGCCTGCGGGCCGCTTTTTTCGTGCGTCACCATGGGCTCACACCGTGACGGTTTGAATACCTGAGAGTGTGGGCATGTTGAACGATTCGGGGTCAAACGCCATGTCACCTTCTTCAGGCGGCACGCCAGTGGCTTTCATGCCTTTGAAGTCATACAACTGAGGGTCGAGCAAATGCGACGGCACGGTGTGCTGCAAAGCATTGAACATGTTGTCTAAACGCCCCGGGTATTTTTTCTCCCATTCACGCAGCATGTCCCCCACTTGCTGGCGCTGCAAACCATCTTGGCTGCCACACAGTGTGCAAGGAATGATGGGAAATTCACGGTACTGTGCCCAACGAACCAGATCACGTTCGGCCACGAACGCCAGCGGACGGATCACGATATGGCGACCGGTGTCGCTCATCAATTTGGGCGGCATGCTTTTGAGTCGGCCACCGAAGAACATATTCAAAAACAAGGTTTGCAAGATGTCATCACGGTGGTGGCCGAGGGCAATTTTGGTGGCACCGATCTCATCGGCCACACGGTAGAGAATGCCCCGCCGTAAGCGGCTGCACAGACTGCACATGGTTTTACCGGGGGCGATTTTTTTCT
>JALRAA010000205.1 GCA_023262645.1 Burkholderiaceae bacterium | reverse complement strand
CGACAGCGCCACGGGCAATGACAAAAAGCCCAAAAAATAACGGTTTTCTGGCGCTCAACACATGACAAACCGCTCGGCATTCCATAACCAACCGGTGTCGACTGCGACCAACCCATGCAATTGACGCTGACAATTTTGATAGACGCGATCAGCTATGCCTCGTGGTTGTTCATTGTTGCGCTCGGTCTGACGCTGGTATTTGGCGTACTCAAAATTCTCAACATCGCCCACGGCAGTTTTTATGCGCTGGGCGCGTATGCCGCCGCGACAGCGGTGGCTTGGGTCAATGGTGCGGGTTGGCCGCCCATGTGGTCATTGCCCACCATGTTGCTCGCCGCCTTGGCGGTCGCGGTGTTGGTGGCGCCATTGACCGAGCGCGGTTTGTTGCGTATTTACTATGGGCGCGACGAAGTCTTGCTGGTGCTGGTGACCTACGCCATGTTTCTGATGCTGGAAGACATCACCAAGCTGATTTGGGGTGCCAATCCCTATTACGTGTCTGAGCCTTATGCGTTGTTTGGCAATATCGATATCGGCCACCAAAGTTATGTCGGTTACGACCTGTTTCTGGTCTTGTTGGCGTTGCTGGTTGGCGGCGTGGTCTGGTGGTGTTTGAACCGCACCCGCACCGGAAAAATTGTGACGGCAGTGATACACAGCCCGGAGATCGCGTCCAGCATGGGCGTGAATGTGTCTCGCATATACATGGGCGCATTTGTGGCGGGCATATTTTTGGCGGCCTTGGGCGGCGCATTCACCGCCCCCATGATTTCGGTTCAACCTGGGGTGTCGGTCGGGGTCATCATCATTTCTTTTGCCGTGGTGATCATTGGCGGACTCGGCAGCATCGAAGGCGCGGCGATAGGCGCATTGATCGTGGGTTTGGCGCGTGCTTGCGCGGTGCATTTGATGCCAGTGGCCGAATTGTTTTCTGTCTATTTGGTGATGTCTTTGGTGCTGGTATTCCGTCCGCAAGGTTTGTTCCAGCGGATTCAAGCGAGAAAAATTTAAACCATGCGACCTTTGTGGATGGCTTCAGGACTGTTGTTGTTGCTGGGATGGCTGGCGGGTGCATTGTTGCCGCGTTGGTTGCAATTCATGTTCACCATGGCCTTGGCCAATGGGTTGGTGTCGCTGGGCATTGTGTTGTTGATGCGCGGTGGCGTGGTGGCATTTGGCCAAGGGTTGATGTCGGCCTTGGGTGGCTATGCCGCGGCGTTGGTCTTCTTGTATTGGGGTTGGCAGGATGCGTTGCTGTTGCCGCTGCTCGGTGGTTTGGTGGCATGCGTTATTACCGCACCTTTTGGCCCGTTGCTGGCGCGTTACCGCGGCATCTTTTTTTCCATGTTGACCCTGGCCATGTCCATGGTGGGCTATGGCGTGTTGGTCAAGACCGACAGCTTGGGCGGCTCAGACGGTTTCAACATGGGCCGTGTCACGCTGTTGGGCCAAACGCTGGCAGATGGGCATGTCAGCACGGTGTTGTTGTCGGTGACTTGGGGGTTTGCGGTGGTGAGTGGCGTATTGGCGAAACTGTATTTTTCATCCACCCGAGGCTTGGTCACACAAGCCATACGCGACAACGAATTGCGCGTTGAATACATGGGCGCTTCCGTGGCCAACACCATGGCCATCAATTTTTCCTTGGCGGCTTTTTTGGGCGGCATGGGTGGTGCACTCGCGGTGATGGCCTTGGGGCATATCGATCCCAACTTCAGTTACTGGACCACCTCGGGCGAGTTTGTGTTTGTGGCGATTTTGGCGGGCAGCCAAAGCGTGTTGGCTGTCATGCTGTCATCGGTGGTGCTGGAAATGGTGCGTTCCTTTTCCAGCGCCTATTTCCCCAGCACGTGGCAACTTGCGCTCGGTTTGTTTTTGCTGTTGGTGATTCGCTTTTTGCCTGACGGGCTGGGCTCGTTATGGGCGAACAAAAAGGCCAAACCATGAGCGACCACTGTTTGCTGCAGGCGCGCGGGTTGAACAAACAATTTGGCGCAGTCGTGGCCGCCAGCGATTTGAACATTGCTATCCGTGCGGGTGAGCGCGTGAGCTTGATTGGCAGCAATGGCGCTGGAAAAACCACCTTTGTGAACATGATCACCGGCTATGTCAAACCCGACAGCGGCAGCATCGAATTGGACGGTCAGCCGATGGGCTCGTTCACGCCACGGCAAATCATGCGTCTGGGTGTCGCGCGGTCTTTTCAAATTCCACAGCTCTATCCCAGCTTGAGCGTGCTCGACAACATGTTGGTGGCGCTGGCTTGCCATGACAACCGATTGTCGTTGTGGCGCACGGCGCACAGCAGCAGCGCACGCGACAGAGCCGAGCAAGTGCTGGCGCGTTTCCGACTGCTTGACCTGTGCCACCGGCGGGTGGGCGAATTGCCGGGCGGTATGCGCAAATTGCTCGACATTGCCTTGGCCATGACCGGCGAACCTCGGTTGTTGTTGCTCGATGAACCCACCAGCGGTGTGGCCGCTGAAGAAAAGTTCCCGATGATGGACACGGTCATGCAGGCGCTGAACGACCAACCGCTCACCACCTTGTTCGTGGAACATGACATGGACATCGTCAGCCGTTATTGCGACCGTGTGATTGCGTTCTACAGCGGTCGGGTGATCGCCGATGACGTGCCCTCGGTGGCGCTGGCCCAAGCCGACGTGCGCCGCTATGTCACCGGAGAAACGCATGCTTGAATTGCGGGACGTGCATGTGCAATTGGCCTCGGCCCAAGTGCTGCGCGGTTTGGCTTTGTCGGTTGCTCCCGGGCAAATGGTGGGGCTGGTCGGGCGCAACGGCGCAGGCAAGACCAGTACCTTGCGCAGCATCATGGGGCATTTGCGGTTGCAGCAAGGCAGCATGCATTTCGATGGCCAAGACTTGTGTGCCCTGCCACCGCAAGCGCGTGCCGGTTTGGGAATTGGCTACATGCCAGAGGACCGTGGACTGGTGCCTGAACTGACGGTCGAAGAGAACATGCTGATTCCATTGTGGGTCAGCCCAAGCTTGAACCCCGTCGAACGACTGGCGTTTGTCTACCAGGTGCTGCCCGAGTTGAAAGACATGTCACAACGACGCGCATTGTTGTTGTCTGGCGGACAGCAAAAATTGGTGGCACTCGGGCGGGCGTTGGCGGTGGGTACCCGTTTGTTGTTGCTTGATGAACCTTTTGAAGGCGTGGCCCCGGCGCTCTCCATGCGCGTATCCGAGGTGTTGTCGCGGCTCAAAGGCACCCAACTGTCGGTGTTGATTTCGCAATCCGACCTGAACCATGCCAGCGGTTTGTTGGACGCCAAAGTGGTGATTGAACGCGGCACCAATGCCGCGACAGTGGAACCGATCCCCGGCTCAGTCTAAAAATATCTTGCCCGGGTTCATGATGTTTTTCGGGTCCAGCGCTTGCTTGATGGCACGCATCATGGACACCGCGCCGATGCCGGTCTCACTCACCAAAAAATCCATTTTGTGCAAACCAATGCCGTGCTCGCCGGTACAGGTGCCATCCAGCGCCAGCGCCCGCGCCACCAATTGGTTGTTCAGGGTTTCGGCAGTGGCGCGTTCATGCGCACTGTCGGGGTCGATCAAATAGCCGAAATGGAAATTGCCGTCACCCACGTGGCCAACCAAGAAATAAGGAATGCCAG
>JALRAA010000204.1 GCA_023262645.1 Burkholderiaceae bacterium | reverse complement strand
AGCGATCAGCGCGGTGAACCTTGTTGAAAAATAACCGGCTGTGGTCTAAGTAGTCATACAAGAGATCGGCCTTTTGCTGGTTATGCACCTGCATGGCCGGTAGTCCACCTTGAAGTTCAAGGTGCTTCAACACCAACCCCATGATGTAGATGGCATATGTGGGGGGCGTGTTGTACATGGATGACTGTTCATCTTGCAGCTGGTAATTGAAAGCCGAAGGCGTGACTGGTAACGCATGGCCAAACAAATCTCGACGCACAATGACCAAGGTCACACCGGAAGGCCCCATGTTTTTTTGCGCCCCCGCATAAATGACGCCATAGCGCTGCACATCGATAGGCGCGGACATGATGTTGGACGACATGTCTGCCACCAAAGGTATGTCACCGGTATGGGGTGTCCAGTGGCATTCCACACCACCGATGGTTTCGTTGCTGCACATATGCACATAGGCAGCATGGGTCGTCAATTGCCATGTATCTTGAAGCGGCATCGACAAAAAATCGTTGTCACTGCTGCTGGCCGCGATATTGACTTTGCCGTATTTGCCTGCTTCTTTCATGGATTTTTCAGACCAGACACCACTCACCACGTAATCGGCAACCCCGGTTTTGGCGATCAAATTCATTGGCAAGATCGCGTTTTGTGCAATCGCACCACCTTGCATGAACAAGACCGCATAGTTGTCAGGTACACCCAACAAGCGGCGAACCAAGGATTGTGTGTTTGCCAAAATGCGGGTGAATTCAGGCCCCCGGTGGCTCATTTCCATGACCGACATGCCACTTGCTTGCCAGTCCAGCATGTCTGAAGCCGCTTCTTGCAAGACAGCCTCGGGTAAAGCGGCCGGGCCAGAACTGAAATTGATCACTCGGGTCATGTAGAAAAGACTTTCAAAAAATGAATTAAGTATATGTACTTAAAGACAAATTCTCGTGAAGTAGGCATAATAAAAACAACCCATTAATGGACATCCACCCTGTAAATGTATTTCACGAAGATCCCCATGTTGCTGGTCACCGCGCTGTTTCTCGCCGGGTGTGCCAGTCAGTCTTCCAAAGCCATTGGCAAATTAGACAGTGGCAGCACAGCGTTCTCTTCTGAGCAATGCGAAAACGCCAGGCAAAACGCATGGTTCCATGAAGAAGCACAAAAAAACAAATTGTGGGCCGGCCCCTCTGTGATTCTTCTGGCTGGCCCCATCGCTGTGATTCCTGTTTTGGCGACCAATATCGGATTGAGCTCAGCCGATCACATACAAGCCAATGACATCACTCGGCAATGCGGCGGTCAACCCTTGAACCAAACAGAACTCAACCAAAACATTGCGATCGATGCCGCCGTGTCTGTGGCCGTGGGTGGCATCGCTCCGACCGTGACACCCAAAGTTACCGCGCCTTAAATTCATTCGTTCAAATCAATCTTTTCATGCGTTGCGATACGTTCTAGCGCTTGCTCGAACAAGGCCCTGGCCGAACCCGATACGGCTGTCAAATAACTGTGTAGGCGCGCATCTTCTGTAGACCGGCTCAAACAATCTTGGCTGTAAGCCTCAAAGCTGTTGAGCATACCAATCAAGTCCGCCACATGACGAGGACATTCACACAACACATTGGTTGAAATAGCTGCCATGCGTTGCAACACGCGGTCGCTGTATTTGCGCGGTGGAATGATGCCCGTGCCTGAGGGTGCCGGCAAGCTCCAACTGTTGTCAACATAGGCAATCGATTGAATGATGTCGCTCAGCTCGACATCTGATACCGGTTCACGTCTGGCAATCACCCCTGCAGAATGCAAATACTGCAGCACAGCAACCGTGGCGAAATGGTAGATGAGTACACAGCGCCTGACACCCAGTTGCTGCCTGAGTCGCTGCAAATCTTGCTGGATGGACACCTGCACCGAACCCATTTGCACCAGCAAAATATCGGGAGTGCCTTTGACAGGGGTTGCCAAGGCTTGCTTGATGTCTGCAAACATGTGGTCCACCTTGAGCGTGGTTTGTGGACCGAAAACTTGCGCAAATTTTTCGGTTTCGATTCGACTTGCCAGAGGAAAACCCACCACCGCCAAAGAAATAGAAGCAGGAATGGACGCCTTGTCGTTTTGCAGTGATTTGGCAGCCCGATGGTCATTCAACATAGATTGGAGTTGAGGCACCGGCAAGGCACCCAAGGTACTGATGGCGTGCCCGTGTTGCGTCAAGGTTTTCAGCAGGGTGAGCTTCAACACATCATGGTCGCTGTACAAGCGTTGCCCGCCTTCTGTTTTGGGCGGCGCCACCACGCCGTAGCGTCGCTCCCAGACCCGCAAGGTTGCGACAGGCACCCCGCATAGATTGGCGACAGCACCGATACGGTGGATTGGGTTGAAAGCGGGGTCTGCTGCGGTGATATGTTCCATTGCCGGTGCCTTGTATAGGTTTTGTTAAGTTATTCTACAGAAATTCCTTACCAAAACCTGAATTCATCATGATTGAGCACATGAATATCTATATTATTTGCTTTGACACCTAGACAAACCAACAGGTGCTTACAACAACCGGGAGAAATTCATGTTTTCAAGCCTGACCAGAAATGCAGTGAACACAGTTTTATTGGTTTGCAAAAACCAGCAAAACGGCCCCGTTACCACGCTGTCCATCAGCAAACGACTGGGTTTGTCGATTTCCTATTTAGAAGCACTGCTGTCCAAATTGAAAAAATGCGGATTCGTGGTGTCTTACCGCGGACCAGGTGGCGGTTATTGCTCGAACGGCAAACCGTCTGAACTCAAGTTGATCGATATCGTCCGCGCCTTCGATTTTGATGACACGGCGAAAAACAACGCCAACCTCAAGCCCCAAGAGTTTGACAAAGACTTGATCAAATGGATGATGCAAGAGTTTTTAGAAAACCATCTCAAGCACATGAACCTTGAAGAGGTCATGGCCCAAATGCCGGATGAAATTTGGGGCGCAGAGCCGCAGCGTTCCACGCCTTCTGAACCACGCAAATTCAAACCTTTGCAAATACACCGCTTGCCCAGTGGTCCCAACTCTGTGTTCAATTTGGCAGCAACCATCGCAGCCTGACCCTCGCGGAGTGCGCTAGAGTACCGGCTGTTTTTCTCAACAGCCGTTCCTATGACCACCCTGCACACTCCTTCTCACGCCTCTAGCTGGCGACAAAACATTGAAACTTTCATGGCCCATAGCTGGATTCAGCATGGGCTTGTTTTTTTGATACTTTTAAATGCAGCAATTTTGGGTCTTGAAACCAATTCAGACATCATGCATGAATGGGGAGATATGTTGCATTGGATTGACCACAGCATTTTGGGTATCTTCATGACCGAAATCGTGGTGTTGATATTTGCGCGCAAGCTGAACTACTTCTCAGATCCCTGGTGTGTGTTCGATTTCATCGTTGTTGGCATCGCGCTCATACCCGCCTCTGGCTCTTTGTCAGTGTTGCGTGCCTTGCGAGTATTGCGTGTGTTGCGACTGATCAATAAAGTAGAAAGCATGCGCAAGGTTGTCAGTGGTTTGCTGGCTTCTTTGCCAGGATTAGGGTCTGTATTTGGACTGATCATCATTATTTTTTACGTGGCCTCTGTGATAGCCACCAATTTGTTTCACCAAGATTTCCCCCAGTGGTTCGGAGACATGGGCT
>JALRAA010000203.1 GCA_023262645.1 Burkholderiaceae bacterium | reverse complement strand
GGCGCGGGCGGCCATGCCAATCATCCACTCACGCTGTTATTGGGCCATCTGTGTAGGTATGTTTTTGGGAGCAAAAGCGCAGCGATGAATACCGGCGCGGGCGACTTAGCCAAGCATTCCATGCAAAGAGTGCAACCAACAACAATTAAACGGAACTGAGCTTGCGCGAATTGATCGGATCACGAAATACCAAAGGCTTGACCTCCACACGCTTGGTATCCGGCACCTGCGCATAAGCCACCGCATCCAACACCACCTGGTGGTGCTGCGACTTGTCGCAAACAGGATCGGCATTGGCAGCATCACCCGTCAACATCAACGCCTGACAACGGCAACCGCCCAAATCCTTTTCTTTTTCCTCGCATGTGCGGCAAGGGTCCTTCATCCATGCGTCACCACGGTAATGGTTGAAAGATTTTGAGTCATACCAAATGTCTTTCACCGTCATGTCCTTCACATTTGGAAACTCCAAATGCTTGATCATTTTGGCCGTGTGACATGGCAGTGCGGAACCATCTGGAGTGATGGTGAGAAAAATATTTCCCCAGCCGTTCATGCATTTTTTCGGACGGGTTTCATAGTAGTCGGGCACCACGAAAAAGATGCGCAATTTGTCGCCCAGTTTTTCGCGGTACTCATTGGTCACGCGTTCGGCACGTTGCAATTGCTCGCGGCTGGGCATCAACCCTTCGCGGTTGAGTTGCGCCCAAGAGTAATACTGGCTGTTGGCCAATTCGAGATACTCGGCACCTAAGTCAACCGCCAACTCAATGATCTTGTCGATGTAGTCAATGTTCAAGCGATGAATCACGCAATTGAGCACCATCGGCCAGCCATTTTCTTGAATCAGTTGCGCGGCTTTTTGTTTGAGCGCAAAGGTTTTGGTGTGCGATAAAAAATCGTTGAGTTCGCGCGTGGAATCTTGAAAAGACAATTGGACGTGGTCTAAACCCGCCAGCTTCAGCGCTTTGGCGCGCTCAGGTGTGAAGCCAATGCCTGAGGTCAACAAATTGGTATAGAAACCCAACTTGTGTGCTTCAGCCACCAACTCTTCCAAATCATCACGCACCAAAGGTTCACCGCCTGAGAAACCACATTGCACACTGCCAGCGGCACGTGCATCGCGCAATACCTTGATCCATTCTTGCGTGGTCAATTCTGGGCCATGTTGCGTGTAGTCCACCGGGTTGTAACAAAACACACAATGCAGCGGACAAGCGTAAGTGACTTCTGCCAGCAACCACAACGGTGGTCCGACTGTGACTTCTTTTCCGTTGATCGTGGGTGTCATGGTTTGACCCATCCTTGTTGTTTCGCAATGTCTAAAAACGCCAACACGTCGTTTTGCAAACCCGTGGTTTCAAAATCCTTTTCCAATTCGGCGATCAGCGCGACCACGTTTTTTTGACCGTCTAATCGCTTGATGATTTCACCCGCACTGCCGTTCAACTTCACCATGCCTTCGGGGTAAAGCAACACCCACGCTTGCTGCACTTCTTCCCATTGCAAACGGTACATGGCGGACAAAGCGGGCGTACTGTTGAGCACATCATGGTCTGCGTTCATGTTTTGGGCCCGGTGATTTGCACATTGCATTGATCCAGCATGATGGCGTCAGCCAATGCCCACAACACATTCAGTTTGAACTGCAAAATTTCGAGTGCACGCTCTTGCATGGCGCGGGTTTGGCTGAAATAGTCGAGGGTGAATTTGAGCCCGTGCGCCACATCACGGCGCGCTTGTGTCAATCGGTTTTTGAAATATTGCAAGCCTGTCGGATCCACCCACGGGTATTTTTCCGGCCAAGTGTCAATCCGTTGCTGGTGGATATGCGGCGCGAACAGTTCGGTCAGACTCGAGGCCACCGCCTCTTGCCACGGCTGACGGCGCGCAAAGTTGACATACGCGTCGACAGCGAAACGACTGGCAGGCGCGACATAACGCAGCGATGTGACATCGTCCCGGCTCAAACCCACGGCCTGGCCTAAATGGATCCAAGCTTCAATGCCGCCTTCATCATGAATGCCGTTCAAATCAAAACCATCATGGTCGAGGATGCGCAAAATCCATTCGCGACGGATCTCTCGATCGTTGCAGTTGGACAAAATGGCAGCGTCCTTTATAGGGATGGATATTTGGTAATAAAAACGGTTGGCCACCCAACCGCGCAATTGCGCAGCATTGAGTTTGCCTTCAGCCATCATCACGTGAAAAGGATGGTGAATGTGATAGCTGGTGCTTTTGCCGCGCAACAACGTTTCAAATTCTTCTGGACCCCAAGGCGTACGGGTGTCAGCGAGCGCTTCATTCATTGCATTGTTCACAGGGTGATCTCCATGCCATCAAACGCCACCTCGATGCCGTGTGACTTCAAGGTCTGTCGTTGTGGGCTACTGTCGTCCAAAATGGGATTGGTGTTGTTGATATGAATCAAAATTTTTCTGACATGGGAAGGCAATTTGTCGAGCCATTCGATCATGCCGTCTGCACCACTTTGCGGCATGTGTCCCATGGCGCGCGAGGTTTTTTTCGACGCACCCAAAGCAATCATTTCATCGTCAGTCCACAAGGTGCCATCCACCAGCACGCAATCCGCAGACTGCATGGCCTGCCACACATGGGTTTCCATGCGCCCCAAGCCCGGCGCGTAAAACAAAGTTTTGCCGCTCGCATCGTCGCGCACTTTCAAACCCACGTTGTCGCCGGGTTGGGGCTTATCTCGGTGGGGTGAATAAGGGGGTGCGTTGCTGATCAAGGGCAAGGCCTCGAATTGCAAGCCTTGAAGTGCCGGCACATGAAAAGGTGTTTGCAATTGCAAGTCATGCCAATCGATACCGCAATAGTGCTCGAGCACTTTGAACAACGGGTTACCCGTGCTGAGGTCTTCACGCACCAACGGATGGCACCACAAAGGGAGTTTTTGTCGGTGCTCGCGCAGCATCAACAAACCGGTGGTGTGGTCGATTTGCGCATCCATCAACAACACCGCGGCAATACCTGTGTCGCGCAAGGCTCGCGCAGGTTGCAGCGCATGGAAGGCCTTGATTTGTTGCAGCACATCGGGCGAGGCGTTGATCAACAGCCAATCGGTCTCGTTGGCAGTGACTGCAATCGAAGATTGGGTGCGTGCCACGTGGTGCGCGCTACCCGACCGCACTGCACTGCATTGCGGGCAATTGCAATTCCACTGAGGAAACCCGCCGCCAGCGGCTGAACCAAGCACATGAATTTTCACAATAGCGCCGCTTTAAAAAAAAACCGCGTCAAGCGCGGAACATCAACATACCAACAAATAGAAAAAAGGTCTGTCGAGTTGCCTCGACAGACCACCGTTAAATTAACGGTTAGCGATGTACATGGTGATTTCGAAACCGAAACGCATGTCGCTAGCTGCAGGTGTTTGCCATTTCATGGTGTATCTCCTAAAGTCACGCCGCTGATCACGGCCAATCGTGTACAGAGACATTCCGAACACAGGTATGTACTGTGCCCCATCGCTGCGGTGGTTGCCATCAGCAGGACATGGAATCTGACCTCAAGATTTTCTGTAGTTGCGACTAGGGTTAGCCCCATCACTACCTTTGTATTAACCAGTCCAACAGGCAAAAGGAATAGCATCAATGCCTATGTCTGACGCCACTTTGCACGACCTTTACCCACCGATAGAAC
>JALRAA010000202.1 GCA_023262645.1 Burkholderiaceae bacterium | reverse complement strand
AGCGCGGTACAAGGTGGCACCAGATAAAACAAACTCGCCACATTGACTGCGCTGGTTTGCCTGATAAACCAGTTCAACAAACTGACCGCGCCCACCGACAACACCAACACCAACCAAGCCAGTGCAAACACCAACTCACCCGTGAAATCCATTCGGCCGGTTTCAAACCACCATGCACCTAAACCGGTGACCACGGCAGTGGGAATGAATTGCGCCACCACACCCGTGCGCCAATCGAAACGGGGACAAAACTTTTTTTGGTACAGCGTGCCACAAGTGATGGCTACCAGTGCAAACACACTGCACACCAAAGCTTGCCCTGTAAACACCGTACCTATTTTGTTGGCCACCACCAAAGATACCCCTGCCAAGCCCAATAGCAACCCGAGCCATTGACGTGAACGAACCGTCTCACCCAACAACCAACCCGCACCAACCGCAGTCAACAAAGGTTGCAAACACACCACCAAAGCGGCCACACCCGCCGGCAATCCCAAGGAAATAGCCACAAAAACACCGCCCAAGTAACCCGCGTGCAACATCAAGCCAGCGATGCCGATATGCCACCAATCTCGGCCCTTCGCAGGCCATGGCGCATGAGTGGTCATGGCAATCACCCACATCAAAGCAATCACCGCCACATATCGAACAAATAAAAATGTCAGTGGCTCAGTGTGCGGCATACCCAAACGAGCACCAATAAAACCCGTAGACCACAAGGCAACAAATAGCCACGGAAAAAAACGGTGAAAACGCAAAAACATGAGGGAAGTGACTCAATATCAAAAAACAGGTGGCGTCAGTCGGAGGTAGCGGTCAACACGCTACAAGACATCACCACCAAGGGTAGAAATCCGGCATGTCGCTGGAGGCTTTGTCGGTGAACACAGGTTTGCGTTTGTCCAAAAATGCCGCGACCCCTTCTTGGCCACTGGTCTGGCTGGCATAAAAAATGGCCAGCGAATCTACCTGATGCGCTTTTATAGGATGGTCTTGTGCAGAGTTGCGATAAAGCATTTGGCGTGTCATGGCAATCGCAACCGGGCTGTGCGCCAAAATCTGTCGAGCAAATTGATAGGCCTGAGGCAGCAGTTCCTCGCTGCCCACCACGCCCTTCACATACCTTGCTGCCAACAAAGTGTCGGCATTCAAAATTTCACCGCTGTAACACCATTCCAATGCGGTGGGTAAACCTACCAAGCGTGGCAAAAACCAGCTCGAGCAGGCCTCAGGTGTGATGCCGATTTTGTTGAAGACAAACCCGACACGGGTTTTTTCGCAGGCAAACCGAATATCCATGGCGCATGTCATGGTGGCACCGATGCCCACTGCCGCCCCATTGATCGCGCCAATGATGGGTTTTTTGCATTCGTACATGGCAAGTACCACTTTGCCACCAGAATCTCGCACGCCGTTGACCATGTCTTCATCGTCAATCTTTGTTTGCATGTCCTGCAGCGTGGGACGCATCTGTGTATTCAAACCAAACACATTACCGCCCACACCCAAATCCATGCCGGCACAAAACGCTTTGCCTGCACCAGTGACCACGATGACGCCCACCTCATCGTCCTCGCTGGCTGTTTGAAAAGCATGAATCAATTCATGCGACATCTCGACCGTGAACGCATTCAAATGCTCAGGTCGGTTGAGCGTCAACGTGAGAATTTTGTCTTTGATGTCGTAAAGAAGCGTGCTGTATGTATTCATGAAAACCCGCTGAAATTCCCATTATCGGGTCATCTCAGCGATGGAACGCCTGCGTATTTTTTTGTAAACCATTTTGATACGCCAACCCAGCTTGACACACAAATAACCCATCAAGGCTGAGCCCACAGCAAAGGTCGCCATTCCTAACAAAATGGGCCATGCGTAGTTGGCTATCCACTGAGAGGGCAAAGCTGAAAACGTCACATCGGATTGCGCCACGTCACCCATCATCAAAGCCCCCAATTGATACGCCAGCCACAGCCAAAATCCGATCGTCAATGGATTGGTGACCATGGTCATCAAGGCCGCCACGGGAATATTGGCGCGCCACCACACACAATGTGCCACGGCAACAATGATTTGCCCCGCAGGAATGGCAAATGCCCAAAATAAGCCAACCGCCACACCTCTGGCCATTGTTTCGTTTTGTGCGCGCCATAACTGCCCATCAAGCACGCGATGGGCAATGGGTTTGAGCCACGGGTGACTGGATAAAAATTCTTTGCCGGGCACCCAATCACGGGCTTTACCCAACCAATCGTCAGCGTCTTTTTTCATGGCCTTAAAGTGAGTTGTTTGTTCGAACAGGGAAATCTTGCGTCGCGTCTGATGCCAAAGCCAGCAGGAATTTACGACTCTACGTTCTGTTTTTTTAAGAATATTTTCATGAAATTTTCAGTAAAAACATGATGTAATTGCGCCCAATGTTTTGATTCACAGAGGCGCAAACAACAAGCCAACACCGAATCAAGCAAACAAACTTTCAACTTCAACTTATCAAGGTAACCATGGAAACTGTTGCTCCCCTGTGGCTCTGGGTCACATTCGGCGTGATTGTGTTGGCTTCTCTGTTCATCGATTTTGTGGTGCTGAAAAAGCAAGGTGCGCACGACATTGGCGTCAAAGAAGCGCTGAACTGGTCCATCATTTGGATCGCGCTGAGCTTTGTATTCAACGGATTATTTTGGTGGGCGGTCAAGGACAGCACGGGTTCGACAGAATTGGCCAACACCAAATCGCTCGAATTTCTCACGGGCTATTTGATTGAAAAATCCTTGGCCGTGGACAACATCTTTGTGTTCTTGATGATCTTCACTTACTTTGCTGTGCCTTCGTCTTTCCAAAAGCGGGTGTTGATGATTGGTATTGTTGGCGCTATTGTGTTGCGTACCGTGATGATTTTGGCGGGCGGATGGCTGATGTCGGAGTTCCACTGGGTCCTGTATGTGTTCGGTGCATTTTTGATACTGACGGGTATCAAGATGTGGTGGGCGGCCGGCAAAGAACCCGACTTGAACAACAACCCGGCATTGAAGCTTTTGCGCAAATACATGCCTGTCAGCAAACACTACGACGGTGAAAATTTTTGGACTGTTGAAAATGGCAAAAAAATCGCCACCCCGCTCTTCATGGTGATCTGTTTGATTGCTTTGACCGATGTGATTTTTGCAGTCGATTCCATACCCGCTATTTTTGCCATCACCAGCGACCCGTTCATTGTGCTGACCAGCAATGTATTGGCTATTTTGGGTCTGCGCGCGATGTATTTTTTGCTCGCGGCGGTGGCCAATAAGTTCCATTTACTGAACTATGGCTTGGCGGTGATTTTGGTATTCATCGGTGCCAAGATGTGTTTGATCGACATCTACAAAATTCCGGTCACTATTTCTTTGGCAGTCGTGATTGGCATCTTGGTGCTCACCATGGTGCTGAGTGTGCGCACCGCCAAACCAGAGTCGCAGGCATGAATCAAGCTCAGGCAGTTTGCCTGAGTAATCGTTGTACGAGTGGGTGCTGAACTCTTTTCTCAGTACCCACTGCAAAAAAATGCTCTGTCACACCTTCGCACGGACCGAGGCGTTTGACCGCGTAATGCGCAATCAATTCTTCATGCACCCACTCGGCCACGGGAAACACCCCCATGCCACTGGCACCAAAGGTTTTCAGCAAAGCACTGTCTTCAAATTCACCC
>JALRAA010000201.1 GCA_023262645.1 Burkholderiaceae bacterium | reverse complement strand
TGTGGTGGCCACGACCAAACCCTTGGCAGATTGACCGTCGATGGGTTGCGGTCCATCGACAAAGTCATAACAGATATGCCATAAAAAGCCGTCTTCTTCTTCGCTTTCAACTTCCAAATCAGACACCGCACTCATCAGCACCGGGTCCCAACTCACCATGCGTTTGCCGCGGTAAATCAAGCCTTGTTCATACAAGCGCACAAATGTTTTTGTCACCACTTGGGAGAGCTTGTCGTCCATGGTGAAGTATTCGCGGCTCCAGTCCACACTGTCGCCCATGCGGCGCATTTGTTGGGTGATGGTGTTGCCTGATTGCTCTTTCCATTCCCACACTTTCGCGATGAAGTTTTTGCGCGCTTCGGACGGGGTGGGCCCCATGTCGTGCCGACGGATGCCTTGGCCTTGCAATTGGCGCTCGACCACGATTTGCGTGGCAATTCCCGCATGGTCAGTGCCGGGTACCCACACGGTGTTGAAGCCGCGCATCCGGTGGTAGCGCGTGAGGCTGTCCATGATGGTTTGGTTGAATGCATGGCCCATGTGCAATGTGCCGGTGACATTCGGTGGCGGCAGTTGGATCGCAAAAGCGGGTTGGTCTGCCACGGGCTTGCCACTGCCACGGTATCCGGCGACGCCATAGCCACGTTTTTCCCATTCGGGGCCCCAATGCGCTTCGATGGCAGCAGGTTCAAAAGACTTGGAGAGGCTGTCTAGGCCGGGTTGCGTTGGGGTGCTGGTCATGCCGTGATGAGAGAAGTGGAATAAAAAAATAGCAGGTGATTTTAAAGACCGGCTGCAATTTGTCGCAGTGCGTTGGCAAACACCTGAGCGGGTTGCCCGCCAGAAATCAGGTGTTTGTCGTTGATGATCACCGCTGGCACCGAGTGTATGCCTGCGCTGGTGTAGAAATGTTCTTTCTCGCGAACTTCTTGGGCATACATGTCGCTTTCCAAAACGCTGCGGGCTTGCGATACATCGAGCCCCTCGGCTTGCACAATGGACAACAGCACTTCATGAGAATCGATTTTTTCTCCACGACCTTGGTAAGCGTTGAGCAAGGCTTTTTTCAGTCGATGTTGGGCTTGGCTGCTTTCGGTCATTTCAGCCCAATGCAACAAACGGTGCGCGTCAAACGTATTGAAGATGCGCCCACGGCCCGTGGGATGGAATGCAAAACCTACTTCTGCGCCACGCGCTTTGATGTTTTGGTACATGTGCGCTTGTTGTTCGGCAGTCGAGCCGTATTTTTTGCCCAAATGCTCCACCAAATCTTCGCCCTCTGGCGGCATGTTCGGATTGAGTTCAAACGGTTGGAAATGGATGTCTGCGGTGACCTCGTCTTTCACCTCTGCGAGCGCTTGTTCGAGTGCACCCAAGCCCACAGCGCACCAAGGACAGGCGACATCAGAGACAAAGTCAATTTTCAAATGGGTAGCCATCGGAGATTCCTTGAAAGAAAAAATTCAGTGCAACGCCAGTGACATGGCCAAGGATTTGACCAGCTGCGCGTTGAGCGTTTTGCCTTTGGCGGCCACGTATGCGTCGGGTCGTACCAGTACCCATTGAGATTTTTCCGCATGGCAGGCTTGTCGCAATTGTTTGTTCGTGTCAGTCACGCATTCAAGAACTTGCGCTGGTTTTTTATGCACCACTTGCACCGCGCGAACGAAAGCCAGCTTGGTCAAAGACTGCAAACGGGCAATGTCTTTGGTGGAGAGTTCACCAAACACCAAAAGCAGCATATGTCCGTTCGCCCAGTTGATCAAATCAGCCAGCGTGCCGTGTGTGCGGTCAGCAAATTGAACGCTGGTGTTTTGCACCATGAAACCGCCATTGTCTTGGCACACATTGGACAAGGTGTAGCGATTGGCCTCTGCCATGCGGCCAGTGTTGATGAGTGGCCGCGCAAATGCATGTTGCTTGGCCAAGCCAATGGTGGCATCGCGAAACAAGCGTTCAGCGCCTTGGGGTGCGCGCAAAAAACGCGCGGTTCGGTTGGTGACTTGCACATTGCGTTGCGCGGCTTGGTGCCGTTCTGGGTGGTAGCTACCAAGCAGTTCGCCAGGGGCTCGGCCACGCACCACAGCAGCCAATTTCCACGCCAAATTGTCCGCATCGGCAATGCCAGTGTTGCCGCCACGCGCACCAAAAGGGCTGACCACTTTGGCGGTGTCGCCGATAAAAAACAAGCGGCCATGGCGAAGCCGGTGCAAGCATTGTGATTTGTAGGCGTAAGGTCCCACCCAGACCAATTCACATTCGACCTTGGGACCGAATTGCTTGCGTAACCGCTCGCGCACGACATCTTCGCGGCTGACATAAGCCGGGTCGGCATCCGGTGCCATTTGGTAATCGATGCGCCAGACATCGTCAGCCATCAAGTGTTGCCAGACTGCGCGGTTGTCGTTGAAAGGCGCTTCGATCCATGTGTGGCGTTCGGCAGGCGGGGTGTGTTTGAAGCGCACATCGGCAATGCACCAACGGTCGTCGCCGCGTTTGCTGTCCATGTTGGCACCGACCCATGCGTGAAACGGAGTGTGTGAACCACTGGCATCAATCACATGCTGGGCTTGCAATGCATAAGTTCCCGCGGGGGTTTGCACTTGCAAAGTGGCCAGGTCGTCGTTTTGCGAAAAACCGGTGACACGGCTTTTCCAGCGCAAATCCACCAAAGGCTGGGTGTGGTTGAGCGCTTGTATGCGTTCGACCAAAAACATCTCGATATAAAACTGCTGGATATTGATGAACGGCGGTTGTACGCTGTGTGAAAACTGCTGGCGTTCTCGCAGGTCAAAAGAAAACACTTCGTCGTTGCCCGCGAATGTGCGACCGGTGTGCCAAGCCACACCTTTGGCGGCAATGCGTTCAAAAATACCCAAGCGTGAAAAAATCTCCAGCGATTGTTGGGTGTAACAAATGCCCCGTGAGGATGCGCCTTTGACGCCCACGGTGTTGTCTTCGTCCAGCAGTACCGCTGCCACGCCGAGTTGTGCCAAGCGGCATGCCAAGGTCAAGCCACTGAGCCCTGCGCCCACGATGACGATGGGGTAGATGACTTGGGGTTGACCACGCAGTTCAGGGGGTTTGACAAACCCATAGGTAGGCAATCGGTAAGCCGGATAAGCCGATGGGGTGTTGGGTTTAGCCACGTTGTTGATTGCGTTTTCGTTTGTGGGCTGTCCACGCGTCAAGTTGTGCATGTACATCTAGGCTCTCGCGTTGCATTTGATCGGCCGATGCCACCTGTGCACTCAATTCGAGACGTATGCCGTTCGGGTCGAAAAAATAAATGCTTTTGAAAATCCGGTGGTCGGTGATGCCCAGCACTTCAATGCCATGCGCTTCTAACCGTTGTTTGCTGTCTTCCAAGGCTTGGATGCTTTCCACACTGAAAGCGATGTGGTTAACCCACGCCGGTGTGTTGGGTGAGGGCAATGCAGCGGTGTCGTCACCCAGATCAAAAAAAGCGATGAACGATCCGTCGTGCAACCTGAAAAAGAAATGGGTGTAAGGGCAATACTCGCCTGTGCTGGGCACATGGTCGTTTTGTATCAAGTGATAGAGCGGCAAGCCGAGTATGTCTTCGTAAAAATGCCGCGTCTCTTCTGCATCCCGCGCTCGGTATGCGTAATGGTGCAATTGCAGAACTTTGGCGGGCGGCGGCAGGGACGAAGTGTCTGGCATGGTGTTTGATCAATATTCAGGTTCAG
>JALRAA010000200.1 GCA_023262645.1 Burkholderiaceae bacterium | reverse complement strand
TGGCGACACCAAGTTGGTTCACGAAATCGCTGTATCGCAATACCAGGGCATCATGTTGTGGGCGGCTTGTGTCAAAAAAGCAGGCTCATTGGACCGCGAAAAAATGTTGGCTGCCATCGAATCGGGCATCAGCATCCAAGGCCCAGGCGGCACCGTCACGTTGGATCCCAAAACCCACCATGCGATTTTGGACATCAATGTGATGGAAGTGAAAAACCAAAAACTCACCATCAAGCAACAGTTCAAAGCGCGTCCACCTTCAGACACGCTGCAATTCTGTGACTTGCAAAAAAATCCGAAAGACAACAAACAGTACGAAGTCAAAATTTAAAGTCGGATTGCGTCTCGGCCCGTGTGGGTCGAGACGCGCTAGTTTCAGAGAGTTGAGATGGATTACGCCGCGGTTGTACTTTTAGAAATCATTTACATGATTGCTTTTTTGGCGCTGACCAGCGCTGGGCTCGCGGTCGTTTTCGGCATGATGCGGGTGATCAACTTGGCGCACGGTGAATTCGTCATGATCGGCGGATACACCACGATCGCTTGTGCCAAAGCCGATATCAATATTTATTTCGCCATGCTCGTGGTGTCGCCCTTGGTGGTCGGAATTTTGGGCTTGCTGGTTGAGCGTTTGGTGGTGCGACAGTTGTATGGCCGCATGATCGACACCATGCTGGCCACCTGGGGTTTGTCATTGTTGATGGTCGGCATCATCACCTTCATTTTCGGCAACACCGCTGTCAGTGTGCCTGCACCTATTCCTGGCTACGAATTGGGTGAATTTCAAATGGGCGGCTACAACCTGTTCATCATTGGTATCGCCACTTTGTTGATGATTTGCATGTGGCTTGTCATGCGTTTCACCCGCTTGGGCTTGGTTGCCCGGGGCGCCATGCAAAGTGCCGATGTGGCTTCATCCTTGGGTTACGACCCTAAGCGCGTTTACATGTGGACATTCACCGTCGGCGCGGCTTTGTCGGGTTTGGCGGGCGGCGTGTTGGCACCACTGACCGGACTGCTGCCTTCATCGGGCGGCGCTTACATTGCCAAGGCGTTCATCACCGTTATCACAGGTGGGGCAGCGGTGATCACGGGCACGTTGTCTAGCTCTGTGATTTTTGGCACGATCAATCAAATTGTGTCGTTTGGATCAACGCCAGTGATCGGTGAAATCGCCATGCTGGCATTTGCAGTGGTGTTGTTGCGCCTCATGCCCCAGGGCATCACGGGTCGCTTTTTCCGTAACGCACCATGATCGGAGACGCAGCCAATTTCACCAGCGCAGGTCGTACCCACTGGGGTTGGATCATTGCCATTTTTATTTTGCTGTTGCTGTTGCCTGCGGTGTTTGACACCAATACACCCACGTTGTTGGGCATTTGGGCTTTGTTTGCCTTGTCGCTCGGGTTGATGTGGGGCTATGCAGGTATTTTGAGTTTTGGGCATGCCGCTTATTTTGGGCTGGGCGCTTACACCTACGCCATCACATCCATGAACTTGGGTGAAAGCACAGCGGCTTGGATTTTTGCCATCCTCTTGCCTGCGTTTGTCGCCGCACTCATTGGAGCCATGATGTTTTATGGCCGCATCAGCGATGTGTACATGGGTGTCATCACCTTGGTGTTCTCGTTGATCATGGCCAAATTCATGGGCGCCACTGCTGGGGATGCCTACAGCATTGGCAATGCGCGTTTAGGTGGATTCAACGGCATTCCTGCTTTCCCTATATTGAATGTGCCTGGAGATCCTTCAACGCCCATTTTTGGTACCGCGTTGTATTACTTGGTGTTGTGCTGCTTGGTGGTGTGTTATTTGGTGGCGCGTTGGGTGTTGTCCAGCGCCTTTGGCCGCATTTTGTTGGGCATTCGCGAAAACGAAGCGCGTGTCGAATTGCTGGGCTACAACGCCCCTGCTTACAAAACCGCCATTTTTTCTTTGTCTGCTGCCATGGCAGGGATGGCGGGTTGTTTGTTTGCGAGTTGGGCAGAAATCGTCACGCCCGCGTTGTTCGGTTTGGGTCAATCGGTAGAGGTCATTATTTGGGTGATTGCCGGTGGATTGGGTACTTTGATGGGCCCCATCATTGGTGCGGTGTTGCTCGGCACCATGAAACTCTTGTTGGGTGGCCAGACTTTCATTGACAACTCGTTGGTGATTGGCGCGATTTTGGTGCTGGTGGTGTTGTTGCTGCCCAAAGGTCTGTTGCCAACCGTCATGGGTTGGCGCAAACAACAAGGTCAACGCAGCGTGAGCCGTGCCCATTCCAACAGCTTGCGTCGTCGCGCAAGTGAACGCAGACAACAGCGCAGCACCGGCGAGTCAGACAAAACGGGGCACCGGTCATGAGCGAAATGATTGTTGAAACCCGCGATTTGTCGATGCGCTTTGGCGGTGTGCTGGCTGTCAACAACGTCAATTTCAATTTGCGTGAGCGCGAATTGCGTTGTCTGATTGGACCCAATGGCGCGGGCAAAAGCACATTCTTCAAATGTTTGACTGGCCAATACACCATCAACCACAGCAATGGCCGTGTGTTTATCCGTGGCCACGATGTCACGGGTTGGCGTCCCCATGAAATTGTGCAATTGGGGGTGGGTATCAAAACCCAAGTGCCCTCGGTCATGAATGGTTTGACGGTGTGGGAAAACCTGTGGTTGTCTGCCCGGCGCATCCACGGCAAAAAAGGGGCGTCGCCCGAGGTTGATCGGGTCATCGCCGAATTGGGATTGCAAACCCACATGCGCCGCATGGTGGGTGAACTCGCGCATGGTCAGCGACAAATTGTGGAAATCGGATTGGTGTTGTGCCAACGCCCCAAACTGGTGTTGCTTGACGAACCCGCCGCAGGCATTACCGGCGCAGAAGCCGAACGATTGGTTGAACTGATTCACGGCATCAACCAACAAGCGGCGGTGGTGGTGGTTGACCACGACATGAATTTTGTGCGCATGTTGGGCGGCACTGTCACGGTGTTGCACCAAGGCGCTGTGTTGATGGAGGGTGCCACCGATGCGGTGATGAACAACGCCAAGGTGCGTGAGGTCTACATAGGGAACCGAGCGAAATGAGCATGGCCGATTCACACAACCCTTCCGCAGACAGTTTTGACCGCGCCGATGTCGTGCTGCAAGTGGCCGATTTGCGCGCTGGGTATGGCCGCGTACCTGTGTTGCATGGTGTGAATTTGCAAATCCACGAAGGCGAAGCGGTGGGCATCGTCGGCCACAACGGCATGGGCAAAACCACCTTACTCAAAGTCATCATGGGCTTGATGCCGTCGACGGGCGGGCGCATCGAGCTCGACGGCACAGAGGCCACAGGGTCGCCCGCGCACCAACGTTCACAAATGGGTATTGGCTATGTGCCGCAAGGACGCGGCATTTTGCCTGGCCTCACCGCTTTGGAAAATTTGCGCATGGCTTGGCGCGAAGACATCGGTGAAACAGAAGAGCAATCGGTAGAGCGCGTGGTGGATCAGTTTCCTCGCTTGCGCGTCTTGCTAGACCGCAAAGGCGGCTCCTTGTCGGGCGGCGAGCAGCAAATTTTGGCCTTGGCCAGAGCGTTGGTGCCCAAGCCTTGGTTGTTGTTGCTCGACGAACCCAGTGAAGGCATTCAACCTTCCATCGTGCAAGAAATTGGCGCGACGCTGGCGCGCTTGCGTGATGAATTCGGTTTGGCGTTGATCATCGTTGAAACAGAAGAGCAATCGGTAGAGCGCGTGGT
>JALRAA010000001.1 GCA_023262645.1 Burkholderiaceae bacterium | reverse complement strand
GTCTTCGGTGACAAAAACCTCGCCGTGTTCGAACGGCGACATGGTGCCAGGATCGACGTTGATGTAGGGGTCTAGCTTGATGAGGGTGACTTTGAGGCCCCGCGATTCGAGAATCGCGGCAAGAGAAGCGGCGGCGATTCCCTTGCCCAGGGAGGACACCACACCGCCGGTGACGAACACAAATTTGGTCATGTCGGTTTGGGAGGGCCGGGCTCCCCAGAGGTGGTAATTCCAAATTATAGGCGCTCTGCTACATTGCGCCCCATGAGTGAACTCGACAACAAACACATTGTTCTAGGTTTGAGCGGCGGCGTGGCTTGTTACAAGGCAGCCGAATTGTGCCGGGCGTTGGTCAAGCAAGGCGCTACCGTGCAAGTGGTGATGACCGAGGCGGCCGCGCAGTTCATCACACCCGTGACCATGCAGGCTTTGAGCAACCGGCCCGTGTTTGTGTCGCAATGGGATGCGCGTGAGCCCAACAACATGGCGCATATCAACCTCAGCCGAGACGCCGACGCCATGTTGATCGCGCCTGCCAGTGCTGATTTCATGGCCAAACTCTTGCACGGCAGAGCCGATGATTTGCTGAGTCTGATGTGCTTGGCCAGGCCGATTGACACGGTGCCTTTGTTGTTGGCACCTGCCATGAATCGAGAGATGTGGGCGCATCCCGCCACGCAGCGCAATATGGCGCAATTGCGAGCCGATGGTGCCCATGTGCTGGGCGTTGGACAAGGTGAACAAGCCTGTGGTGAAACCGGCGACGGACGCATGCTCGAACCCGATGAATTGATGCAAGAAGTGGTGAGTCTCTTTCAGCGCAAAGTCTTGCAAGGAAAGCAGGTGCTGGTGTCCGCAGGGCCCACGTACGAAGCCATCGACCCTGTCAGAGGCATCACCAACCGCTCAAGCGGCAAGATGGGATTTGCGCTGGCGCATGCTGCGCATCAGGCTGGGGCGAACGTGACGCTGGTGGCTGGCCCCGTCGCTTTGGCCACGCCCTATGGGGTGAAGCGAATGGATGTGCGTTCAGCCTTGGAAATGCATGCAGCGGTGATGTCCCAGTTGGAACAAACCGATGTGTTCATTGCAACGGCTGCTGTGGCGGATTGGCGACCTGCGCATGCCGCGTTGGAAAAAATCAAAAAAGATGCGTCGGGCCAGATGCCCAACATGGCATGGACAGAAAACCCAGATATCTTGGCGCTGGCAGCGGAGTCTGCAAGAGCGCGCCGGGGTGAATTGTTTTGCGTGGGTTTTGCCGCCGAAAGCCATGATTTGAAAACACATGCCCAAGCCAAGCGCTTGCGCAAAAACGTGCCCTTGTTGGTGGGCAACATTGGGACAGACACTTTTGGGTCGGATGACAACGCCTTGTTGCTGGTGGATGAGCACGGCGTGAGCGATTGGCCCAGAGCATCCAAATTGGCATTGGCTCGCCAACTCGTCGCCGAGATCGCGACCCGCTTACCTACCTTCAGGAAAACCGCATGAAATTAGACGTCAAAATTTTGGATGTGCGCTTGCGTGACGCGATGCCTGCTTATGCCACCACAGGCAGCGCCGGTTTGGATTTGCGTGCATGTTTGGATGAGCCGCTGACGTTGGCTCCCAATGCTTGGCAACTCGTACCCACAGGCATGGCCATGCATTTGAAAGACCCAGCTTACGCCGCATTGATATTGCCGCGCTCAGGCCTTGGGCACAAACATGGCATCGTCTTGGGCAATTTGGTGGGGTTGATCGACAGCGATTACCAAGGCCAGTTGATGGTGAGTGCTTGGAACCGCAGTGAAGTGGCATTCACCATCGAGCCGATGGAGCGCATCGCGCAACTGGTGATCGTGCCAGTGGTGCAAGCGCAATTTCATGTGGTCGACGAATTCAACCAAGCCAGCGAACGGGGCGAGGGCGGTTACGGCTCGACAGGCAAACGCTGATCAGTGCAGCAAATCGTTGCCAGCCGACGGTGGCAGGCTGAAAAACCCAAAGCCACAAGTGCCGTGTTTTTTCTCCTCGCTGGTGGCATGTCTGACACCAGTCACCGTCACCGATATGCGCAACGCCATGCCCGAGAGGGGATGGTTGCCATCGATCACCACATGCTCTGGGTAAATATCTGTGATGGTGTAGATCACGTCTTTGGGCGCCTCTAAACTGCAGCCTTTTGGCAGCGCATGGCCTTCAATGGTCATGCCTTCTTCGATTTCAGCAGGGAACAAGGCTCTGGGCTCTAGGAAAACCAGCAGTTCATCGAACTCGCCAAAGGCTTCTTCGGGCTCTAAGTGAAGATCGATGCGGTCGCCCACCACATGGTCTTGCAGGGCTTGCTGGATTTTTTCCAGCAAATCGTGCCCGCCCAAATAAAACTCGACAGGATCGTCCAGTTCATCGAGCAATTCGCCTTGGGCATCTTTGAGTACCCATGTCAGGGCAACAACGCAGTCTGTGGTGATGTTCATGCGGCAGAATTGTCGCAGTTTGGAGACGCCCATGAAAAACCCCGATCAGTCCGACGTGCTTGCAGGCATCAGCCCGCAGGTGTTCATGCGGGACTATTGGCAAAAAAAACCTTTGCTGATTCGCCAAGCCATTCCAAACATGCAGCCACTGATCACACGACAAGCGCTGTTCGAACTGGCCGCGCAGTCAGACGTGGAGTCACGGTTGGTCACAGGCGATGGCTTCCAGCAGCCTTGGCAACTGCGCACTGGCCCTTTCAAACCCAGACAACTTCCAGCACTGAAGCTTTCACATTGGACATTACTGGTGCAGGGCGCTGATTTGCACAGCGATGCCTTGGCCAAATTGCGCGAGCGCTTTCGGTTCATTCCAGACGCGCGTTTGGATGATGTGATGGTGAGTTATGCCAGCGATGGCGGTGGTGTCGGTCCGCATTTCGACAGCTATGACGTGTTTTTGTTACAGGCGCATGGACAGCGGCGCTGGCGCATTGGCGCGCAAAAAAACCTGTCGTTGCGCGACGATTTGCCACTGAAAATATTGGCGCGGTTCAAACCCACGCAAACCTGGTTGCTCGAACCCGGAGACATGCTGTATTTGCCGCCGCAATACGCCCATGAAGGTGTGGCTGTCGGCGAATGCATGACCTATTCCATTGGCTTCAAAGCCGAGACCGATCAGTCCATGGGGGCAGCGCTGATCAGTCGATTGGCCGATTTCGAACCCGTGAAACCGCCAGTCACTTACAGCGATCCGTACCAACTTGCCACCCGCCAACCCGCTCGCATACCTGTTGCGCTTCAAGCCTTTGCCCGTGAGAGTGTGTTGCAAATGTTGCAACGAGACGCCGATATTCGCTGCGCCTTGGGCGAATGGTTGAGTGAGCCTAAATCGCAGGTGTGGTTTGACAGCCGTCCTCGCCCCCGTCAGTTAGCAGGGGTTTGTTTGGACCGAAAAACCCAAATGCTCTACGACCAAGACTTTGTGTTCATCAATGGAGAAAGCTGGCGCTGCAAAGGTCAAGATGCCCACTTGTTGCGCCAATTGGCAGACAGGCGGCGCTTGGATTCCTCGGACATACAGGATGCCTCACCAAAGGTTCGGCAACTGCTGATGGAGTGGTTAGAAGCTGGATGGCTGAATTCCCTACCGGCGAAAAAGGGCAAATAAAGGGCTCTGCGGGAAATCACCTATAATCGGAGGCTGAGTTGAAGGAAATTGAGTCCGTCGGCTCGGTCACATGTTCGAATTCATTTTGGCATCTGGCATCCCTTGAAACGTTTTAGTCTTTATTAAAGGAAATACCCCCATGAAAAAATCACTCCTCTTGGCAACGTTGTTGGCCGCTGCTTTGGTCGCTTGTGGCAAAAAAGAAACCCCCGCACCTGCGCCCGCACCCGCTCCTGCTGCTGCGCCTGCACCCGCTGCTGACGCATCGGCGCCCGCACCTGCTGAAGCCCCTGCCGCTGCTCCTGCTGCCGCTCCTGCTGCTCCTGCTGAAGAGAAGAAGTAATTTTTTCTGCTTCCAAAAACAGCCACCTTCGGGTGGCTTTTTTTTCGCCTATAACCAGTGAGACTGCAAGAAATACTTGATGCAGCGGTCAATGCACCACGTGCCAAGGGGTGCCATTCACAGGGTCTGCCACAGGGATGTCGTTTGCCGAACAGCCTGTGGCTTGCGCCAATAGGTCTTGCGCCAATTCTGGGCGGTTATTTCGTTCACTCAAATGCGCGGCAACAATCAAGTTGAGTTGTGGATGAACCAATGCTTTGGCAAGCGCAGCCGATTCTTCGTTGGACAAATGCCCTTGAGGGCCTGCAATGCGCTTTTTCAAAAAAGGGGGGTAAGCGGAATGGGCCAGCAACTCGCGGTCGTGGTTGCATTCCAGTAGCAAAGCATGGCAATGTTGCAGGGCTTGCAACACATGGGCGCTGCCGTGGCCGAGATCGGTCAATATGCCAAGGTGATGCGAACCATCGGTGCAACGCAATTGCAACGGCTCTCGGGCATCATGTGGCACTGTGAACGGAGTGATTTGCAAAGAGCCTACTTCAAACACCTGACCGTCACTGGCCATTTGGCATTGGGCCTGAGACAACCCCCAGTCCATCAATTGGCTGGCCAAAGCCGTGCCTCGGCTCATCCAAATGGGTTTTCCGGTGCGCAGCGCCAACGATTTGGCGTGGCCAATATGGTCGGCGTGTTCATGGGTGATGAATACCGCATCGATGTCTTCGACAGACAAATCGGCCACCGAAAGACGGCGAGAGAGTTCACGCACGCTCAGGCCACAGTCGACCAACAGTCGTGATACTTGCAAACCGCAAGTGGCTTCGATCAGGGTGGCGTTGCCTGCACTGCCACTGCCGAGGTTTTTGAATCGAAGCACAAAAATTATTGCAATTCGTTGACCAGCAGTTGGGCGATTTTTTTGGCGGTTTCAGACCCATCGGGCGCGCCGGAAGAATTCAAAATCAAGATGGTTGATTGTTGCTCTTGGTTGCTCTCGATTTTGATGCGGAATTGTTGCGGCTCTTTGACGGGCGCAGATTTGCTGAAGATACGGCTGAAAAATCCTGGTTCGCCGTCTGCATTGACTTCGACATAACGCACGAAATACATACCAAGTTTGCGATCTCGGTCTTCCACGGTGAAGCCATTGCGGTCCAAGGTGAGTCCGACCCGACGCCAAGTGATGTCGAACCCTTGGTTGAAAGACACGGCTGGTTTGCCTTCGATGTTGACCAACGTGCTGGCGCTGGCCTTGCTGGGTGTGGCGGCTTCGGCCATCTTTTCATTGTTTGCCAGCGTAGGGTCGAGTTGAATCATCAACCGACGCAGGAATTCTTTTTCCAGTTCTGGATCGCTGGGACGGGGTTGCCACACAATTTTGCGTGCCATGGTGTCAGCGTAGACCTCTATCAAGCCACGGTGAGAAATGTAAATCTCAGTTTTGTTGTCTGCGGTGCGCTCTAAGCTGATGCGAAATTTGTCGCGCTCACCCGTGGAGTAGAGACTGTCTACCAATTTCCCAATGCTGCGGCGAATGAAATCTTGGGGCAGTTTGGCGCGGTTTTCGGCCCAATCGGTTTCCATCAACCCCAATTTTTGTTCTTCACGTGCCAGTGTGAAGCCAGCTTCTGTCCAAAAGGATTTGACCTGAGGCCAGAGCACTTCGGGTGTTCTGCCCACTTCCAGCCAAATTTGGCTGCCGCTTTTTTTGATTTGCAAATCGGCAATGCGCAAAGGGCTGGTGGTGTCCGGATCGGCAGTCGCAGCTTCAGTGCTGAGTGTTTTGGCGCTGATGCTGCCACCGGGCAATTCATAGCGCTTGCTGCGCGACATTTTGGTGAGATCAGGCGGCACCTCAAGCGGCGCGGCATTCTTTGCGTCACTTTCAGATTTGTAATTGACTTTGTCAGTTTCTAGTACAGAGCCACATGCAGTCAGTAAAAAAACCAAGGCGATCAGACTGCTTGACCGGAAAGAGGAAATTGCAAAAGGCAACATGTAAACAGTCCTTAGAGGGAAATTCAAATCAAGCCGCATGCACGCATAGCCGCTTCGAGTGCGGGCTGGTGCGTAGCGGACAAAGGGGTCATGGGCAAGCGCATGGTGCCGCCACACAAGCCCATGCGAGCCACCGCCCATTTCACGGGAATCGGGTTGGCTTCTGTGAACATGTGTTTGTGTAAGTTCAGCAAAGCGTTTTGGATGGCCATGGCTTCTTTCGCTTGACCGGCGATGGCTGCGACACACAAGTCGTGCATGCGTTTGGGTGCGACGTTCGCCGTGACGCTGACGTTACCTTGTCCGCCGCACAGCATCAGCGCGACAGCGGTGCCGTCGTCACCTGAATACACGGCGAAACCTTCAGGGGCCTCATGTATCAGCCATTGGGCACGTTCTAAATTGCCGGTCGCCTCTTTGATGCCGATGATGCCGTCGATCTGTGACAAGCGCATGACGGTGTCATGCTGCAGATCAGCCACGGTGCGACCGGGAACGTTGTAGAGCACCATGGGCAAATCGACCGCTTCTGCAATCGCGCGAAAGTGTTGGTACTGGCCTTCTTGGGTGGGTTTGTTGTAGTAGGGCACCACTTGCAATTGGCAATCGGCACCGACTTCGTGGGCAAAGCGAGCCAATTCGATGGCTTCAGCGGTGGAGTTGGCACCGCAACCGGCCATGATGGGCACGCGCCCTGCAGATTGCTCAACCGATACGCGAATGATTTCGCAATGTTCTTCCACCGTGACCGTAGGCGATTCGCCCGTGGTGCCCACCACACCGATGCAGTCAGTGCCTTGGCTGATATGCCAATCGATCAGTTTTCTGAGGTGCGGGTAATCGATGCTGCCGTCTTCTAGCATCGGAGTGACCAAGGCCACGATACTGCCTGTGATAGGTGCCATGAAATTCAGTGTGTTCGTGACAAAACAGCCATTCTAGCTTTAGCCCCGTTGCGCTGAAGAGGCTGATGGGGATTCAGACATGCAGCCTATAACGCTTAAACCCAAGGTCAGACAAGGGCTCTCGCACAGCGACGATGCGTTGAATGAATCGCTCGGGATCCTCGGCAAAGCCATCTTCATAAGCAATCACTCGCAACCCCTTGCAAAGGCTCAGCAATTCGCCAGGCTTGAGCAGAAAATCCGGGTTCGAAGGTTTGCCAACCGTGGCGTTGCCGTCGGCGAATGTTTCGTAAATCAGAACGCCTGATTCAGCCACCGCGCTCAGCAAATCCGGCCAGAGCGCACGCCACAAATAGTTTGTGACCACCACGCCTTCGAAGGTTCGGCTTGCCAAAGGCCAGGCTTGGTTTTCCACATCGGCTTGCACCACCTCGCCAAAAGCCTTGGCAGATTCCAATGCTTGTGCGTCGCGGTCAACCCCCATGCAATCGAAACCTTGTTGCTTTAACCATTGCATGTGTCTGCCGTGGCCACACGCCAAGTCCAACACTTTGCCGTGGCGAGGAATCAGGTGCGACCAACGCATGACCCAAGCGGAGGCTTGGGTGGCAGCATGCAGATGTTGTGTCATGGGCGCGGCCGAAAATCTTCTTTGACGGCGGCCAGCGCCATGCGGTCCACCAGCCCGGGCGCAAGAAGCTTGAGCCATCTGCCGACCTTGCCTTTGGCGGTCATGACCACTTCGCGTCGCCGTCTGACCATGGCGTAAATGATGAGCCGTGCGCATTCTTGGGTGGACATCGCTTGCTCTTCATGCAAGCCACTCACACCCGCTGTCTCGCCTTGTGCATTCCAACCATGGTGACGGATATTCGTGCTGACAACGCCGGGATAGGCCAATGTCACGCTCACTCCGCTGTCTTTGAGTTCGGTGCGCAGGGCTTCAAAAAACCCAGTCATGGCGAATTTGCTGGCGCTGTAGGCGGTGCGACCGGGCACACCCACCAGCCCGGCCAGCGAGGACACGGCAACAATGCGGCCATGGCTTTGCTTCAAATGGGGCAAGGCGGCATGCGTGCAGTAAACGCTGCCCCACAGGTTCACCCGCATAAGTTGCTCATACCAGCCCAATTTGTCTGCGGGAACATCTTCTAAGAGTGCATGCGCAGAAATGCCAGCGTTATTGATCAAAATGTCCAAGCCGCCGCATTCGCGCACGGTGGTGTCCACCAAGTGAGTGCATTGGCTTGCGTCGGTGACGTCGGTCGGCATGATCAGCGTGCGCGCACCAAGCGCCTTGCATTCCGCCGCGACAGATTGCAGTTTGTTGGCGTTGCGTGCGGCCAGCACCAACATGGCTTGCAGCCCGTGGCGCCTGGCCAATTGCCTGGCCATTTCGGCGCCGATACCGTCAGACGCACCGGTGATGATGATGTTCGGCATGTCAGAAACACCCCCAGAACAAATCAGACAAGGTGACAACAAATTCAGGCCGCTGATAAAGCAGGAACACCCCCATCAATACAGCAACAGCGGTTAACGCCACCAAGCCCTGAACAGGTTGAAGTGTTTGTGATTTCATCATGCAACCACCGTGCGGCGCAAGATGGGTTGTTCTCGCACAGGCAAATTGATCAGTGCGGCAAACAGGCTCAAACCGATGCACCCATACCAAACCAAGTCATAGCTGCCGGTGCGGTCGTACACCCAGCCGCCAAGCCATACGCCAAGGTAGCTCCCGAACTGGTGGCTCATGAACACAAAGCCGCTGAGCATGGACAGGTGTGAAATACCAAAAATCTGCGCAATCACGGCGTTGGTGACAGGCACCGTCGACAACCACAACAAACCCATGGCTGCCGCAAACACATAGACCGAAGTGGGCGTGATGGGCATGCTGATAAACACACTGATGAACACACCACGGGCGACGTAAATGGCCGTGAGGATCAAATTTTTGGGCAGATGCTGTCCCAAACTGCCCGCAGCGTAGGTGCCAAAAATGTTGAACAAGCCAATCAAGGCCAGCGCCGTGCCAGCCACATGCGGGTCAAGCCCTTGGTCTTTCAAAAAGCTCGGCATGTGCACACCGATGAACACCACTTGAAAACCGCATACAAAATACCCCGCCATCAGCAATTGAAAACTGCGGTAACCAAAGGCTTCGCGCAAGGCTTGCAAAATGCTTTGTTGCCTGAAAGGTGCTTTTCCGTCAGCAAATGCGGGTTCTCGCAAACCCAGCAGCAATGGCATCACCACCATCAAAGCGGTGGCCAAAACCACCAAGGCTTGGTGCCAGCCTATGTGTTGAATCAAATAAGACGAACTCGGCACCAGCAAAAATTGGCCAAATGAACCCGCAGACGACACCACGCCCATGGCCCAAGACCTTTTGTCAGCAGGAATATTGCGCCCAACAATGCCAAACACGATGGCAAATGTGGTTCCCGCTTGCGCCGCACCGACCATCACGCCAGCGGTGATTGCCAACCAAGCAGGTGAAGTGGCGTGGGCCATGCCCCATAAACCGGCTGCATACATCAGGGCGCTGACCACCATGACGCGAAAGGCACCGAAGCGGTCGGCCAACATGCCTGAAAAAATGCCAAATAAACCCCAACAAATATTTTGAATGCCGATGGCGGTGGCAAAGTCCTCGCGCCCCCAGCCCATTTCTTGCGTCATCGGCTGCAGCCACAAACCGAAACCATGCCGAATACCCATGGCCAGCGAAACGATGACAGCGCCACAAATCAGCACTTGCCACATGGGGAGCGTTTTGTGAGAGGTATTCATCCAAACAAATGTAACGATTTTGAAAAGCAAGGGCATTTTCAACCGTTTGGCAAATGCCCACTGTGCATTTATCCAGTGCGGTTTCGCCGCCCTGTCTACAATCGCGGCCCATGGCAAGCAAACAAACTGAATATTCCGAAGGGTCGATACGCGTTCTCAAAGGACTCGAGCCGGTCAAGCAGCGTCCCGGCATGTACACCCGCACCGACAACCCGTTGCACATCATCCAAGAGGTGATCGACAACGCAGCCGACGAGGCCCTGGCCGGTTTTGGCAAAAAAATCGCGGTTACCTTGTTCGCTGACGGTTCGATTGGCATCGATGACGATGGGCGAGGCATTCCATTTGGCATGCACCCGGAAGAAAAAGCACCGGTCATTGAACTGGTGTTCACCCGGCTTCACGCGGGCGGCAAGTTCGACAAAGGCAGTGGCGGGGCTTACAGCTTTTCTGGGGGGTTACACGGCGTGGGTGTGAGCGTCACCAATGCCTTGGCCAAGCGCATGGAAGTCACGTCGTACCGCGATGGACAGGTGGCGCACTTGGTGTTCCAAGGCGGCGATGTGGTTGAAAAACTCAAACTGCGCAAAGCCGAGAGCGCAGACCGCAAACAAGGCACGTTTGTGCGTGTTTGGCCAGACGCCAAGTATTTCGAATCAGCGGTACTGCCGTTGAATGAATTGGTGCATTTGCTGCGCAGCAAAGCGGTGTTGATGCCCGGTGTGAGCGTGACATTGGTGCAAGAAAAGGCCAAAGAAACGCAAACTTGGATGTACAAAGGCGGCTTGCGCGACTATTTGATGCAAACCTTGCATGCCGACCCGTTCATTCCGCTGTTTGACGGCGAGGGTTTCGCCGACAGTGGCCATGAAAGCTTTGCAGAAGGCGAGGGCGCGCAGTGGTGTTTGGCTTTCACCGAAGACGGTGCCCCCGTGCGAGAAAGCTATGTGAACCTGATTCCTACCAGCGCGGGTGGCACGCATGAAAGCGGCTTGCGCGACGGCTTATTCAACGCGGTGAAAAGCTTCATCGATTTACATGCTTTGTTGCCCAAGGGTGTCAAGCTGTTGCCCGAAGATGTGTTTGCCCGCGCCAGTTTTGTTCTCAGTGCCAAGGTACTGGACCCGCAGTTTCAAGGGCAAATCAAAGAGCGGTTGAATTCACGCGATGCGGTGCGACTGGTGTCGAGCTTTGTGCGCCCAGCATTGGACTTGTGGTTGAACCAGCATGTGGACTACGGCAAAAAACTCGCCGAGTTGGTCATTCGCGCGGCGCAGATGCGTCAAAAGGCTGGTCAGAAAGTCGAGAAACGCAAGGGCTCAGGCGTGGCCGTGTTGCCCGGCAAACTCACCGATTGCGAAAGCCGCGATCTGGCGCACAACGAAATTTTTTTGGTTGAAGGCGATAGCGCTGGCGGCAGTGCCAAGATGGGGCGCGACAAAGAGTCGCAAGCCATATTGCCTTTGCGTGGCAAGGTACTCAACACCTGGGAAGTCGAGCGTGACCGATTGTTTGCCAACAACGAGGTGCACGATATTGCTGTGGCCATCGGTGTCGATCCGCACGGCCCGAACGACAGCCCCGATTTGTCCGGCTTGCGCTACGGCAAGGTCTGCATATTGAGCGATGCGGATGTGGACGGCTCACACATTCAAGTGCTGTTGCTGACCCTGTTCTTCCGCCATTTCCCTAAACTGATAGAAGCTGGCCATGTGTATGTGGCCCGCCCGCCGTTGTTTCGGGTGGATGTGCCTGCACGCGGAAAAAAACCCGCCACCAAGGTCTATGCCCTGGACGAAGGCGAGCTCACCGCCATATTGGACAAAAGCGCCAAGGACGGCGTGCCGCGCGAAAAATGCAGCATCAGCCGCTTCAAAGGTTTGGGCGAAATGAACGCCGAACAATTGTGGGACACCACCTTGAACCCGGACACACGTCGTTTGTTGCCAGTGCAACTCGGCATTTTGGATTTCGCGCAAACCGAAGGCATGATCACCCAATTGATGGGCAAAGGCGAGGCCGCCGCGCGACGGGAATTGATGGAGTTGCATGGCGACTCGATTGAAATTGATGTGTAAGCAACATGACTGAACAACCCACACTCGACTTGAACTCGTCTGAATCCGACGACGGCATTGCTTTAGGCCATTACGCCCAACGCGCTTACCTCGAATACGCTTTGAGCGTGGTCAAAGGCCGCGCCTTGCCCGATGTGTGCGACGGCCAAAAACCGGTTCAGCGGCGCATTTTGTATTCAATGTCGCGCATGGGTTTGGGCTTTGGCGGCGCGAATGGCGCCGTGGGTGCTCGGCCAGTGAAAAGTGCGCGTGTGGTGGGCGATGTGTTGGGCCGCTACCACCCGCACGGTGACAGCGCCGCTTATGACGCCCTGGTGCGCATGGCGCAGGATTTTTCCATGCGCTACACCTTGGTGGACGGTCAGGGAAATTTTGGCTCCATCGACGGTGATCCGCCTGCCGCCATGCGCTACACCGAAGCGCGGTTGGCCCGCATCACCAGTTTGTTGTTGGATGAAATCGACGAAGGCACGGTCGACTTCCAGCCCAACTACGACGGCTCCACCGAAGAACCCAAGCAATTGCCCGCGCGATTGCCGTTTGCGCTGCTCAACGGCGCCAGCGGTATTGCGGTCGGCATGGCCACCGAAATTCCCAGCCACAACTTGCGCGAAGTCGCCGATGCTTGTGTGGCGTTGATCAAAAACCCCAAGCTCAGCCACGAAGAGTTGCTGCAATTACTGCCTGGCCCCGACTATCCCGGCGGCGGTCAAATCATCAGCAGCGCAGCCGATATTTCTGACGCTTATGCCAGCGGTCGCGGTTCGCTCAAGGTGCGGGCCCGTTGGGTCATCGAAGATTTGGCGCGTGGTCAATGGCAGTTGGTGGTCAACGAATTGCCGCCCAATGTCAGCTCGCAAAAAGTGTTGGAAGAAATCGAAGAGTTGACCAACCCCAAGGTCAAAACGGGCAAAAAAGCGCTGAGCGCAGAGCAGACACAACTCAAGGCGACGGTGGTGTCTGTGCTCGATGGGGTGCGCGACGAATCGTCTAAAGACGCACCGGTGCGTTTGGTGTTCGAACCCAAAACCCGCACCATTGAGCAACAAGAACTGATCAACACTTTGCTGGCGCACACCAGTTTGGAGAGTTCTGCTTCGATCAACCTCACCATGGTCGGTTTGGACGGCAGGCCAGTGCCCAAGACGCTGCGACAAATGCTGGAAGAGTGGATCAGCTTTCGCCAAGCCACGGTGCAACGCCGCTCGCAATTTCGTTTGGACAAGGTGCTGGCACGTATCCACATCTTGGAAGGTCGCCAACTGGTGTTGCTCAATATCGACGAGGTGATCCGCATCATCCGCCACAGCGACGAGCCCAAGCCTGCGTTGATCGAACGGTTCAAGCTGAGTGAGCGCCAAGCCGACGATATTTTGGACATCCGCTTGCGTCAGTTGGCGCGTTTGGAAGCCATCAAGATCGAACAAGAGCTCAAAGAACTGCGCGAAGAGCAGAGCAAGCTTGAAGACGTTTTAGGCAGCACAGCGTCGCTGCGCCGATTGATGGTCAAAGAAATCGAAGCCGACGCCAAGTTGTTTGCCGATGAGCGACGTACCTTGATTCAGGCCGAGAAAAAGGCGGTGGCCGAGGTCAAAGTCATCGATGAACCCGTGACGGTGGTGGTCTCTGAAAAAGGTTGGGTGCGTGTGCGCCAAGGCCATGGCCATGAACCCGGCAGTTTTGCGTTCAAAGCGGGCGACGGTTTGTACGACACGTTCGAGTGCCGCACGGTGGATCCCTTGATAGCTTTTGGGTCGAATGGGCGTGTGTACTCCGTGCCCGTGTCAGCCTTGCCCGGCGCGCGGGGTGACGGCCAGCCCGTGACCACGTTGGTCGATGTGGAATCGGGAACGCAACTCGTGCACTATGTCGCAGGGCCGACAACCATGACGCTGCTGCTCAGCGGTTCGGGAGGTTATGGTTTTGTGTGCTGTATCGACAACTTGCTATCGCGCAACAAAGGCGGCAAGGCATTCATCAGTTTGCAGCCCGGCGAAACTCTGTGTGTGCCTTCCGTCGTGGGTGGGGGCAATGGTGCAGAGCCTTTGCCCATCGCCACACATGTGGTGTGTGCTTCAACCGGCGGTCGCATTCTGACCTTTGACATCACCGAACTCAAGGCGATGGAGAAAGGCGGGCGCGGTTTGATGCTGATGGACTTGGAAGATAAAGACACCTTGGCGGGCGCCGCCGCATACACCCGCAGTGTGTGTTTATGGGGCGTCGGGCGTGGGGGCAAAGCCCGCGAAGAAACGCTGGAAATCAGAAGCTTGAATAATGCCCGGGCCGCCCGCGCCAGAAAAGGAAAAATGGCGGACTTGGGCTTCAAGCCTACGCACGTGTTGAGGGTGTTGTAAGTACCTCGCTTTCTTTTTATCTGTTCAAAGGCAGAAACATGCAATCCAAACAGCGGCGAACCATGGTTCGTCTCACAGGGTGTTGGGCAATCTGTGCGGCGGTTCTGATCGCCAATGCGCAGCAACCGGATGCCAAAACAGCCGCCGTCGCCAAACCTGCCATGACGGTGACCGTGGCTCAGCCTCAAAACCAGCAACTTTCTCAGCGCTTGAGCGCCAACGGTACGGTGGCCGCTTGGCAAGAAGCCAGTGTGGGTGCCGAAATCGGTGGCTTGCGTTTGACGGAAGTGCGAGTCAATGTGGGCGATCAAGTCAAAGCCGGTCAAGTTTTGGCGGTGTTCACCAACGACACCGTGCTGGCAGAAATCAACCAAGCCAAGGCCGCGCTGAACGAGGCCAAAGCTGTTGCTTCGGAGGCGCAAGCCAACGCTGACCGGGCCCGTGCTTTGCAACCCAGCGGTGTCATCAGTGCGCAGCAATTCAACAAAGATGTCACCGCCGAAGCCACCGCCAAGGCGCGCGTCGAGTCAGCGCAAGCCAATTTGGCGGCCAGTGAATTGCACTTGCAAAAAACACAGGTGCGTGCGCCAGACAACGGCGTTATTTCAGCGCGAACCGCCAGTGTCGGTTCGGTGGTCGCTCTAGGCAGCGAGTTGTTTCGCTTGATTCGCGGTAACCGGCTTGAATGGCGCGCCGATTTGGTGTCGAGCGAATTGTTCCGTATCAAGCCGGGTCAAAAAGTACGCATCACGGTCGCCAGTGGGGCCGAAGTCATTGGCCAAGTGCGGATGCTTGCCCCCACCGTCGATGTGCAAAACCGCACCGGTTTGGTGTATGTCGATTTGCCAGCCTCGGCACAAGGTCTGCTCAAGCCTGGCATGTTTGTGCGTGGCGAATTTGAATTTGGCAGCAGCAAAGCCTTGTTGTTGCCGCAGCAATCGTTGGTGGTGCGCGATGGGTTTCAGCAGGTGTATGTGGTGGGACCCGACCAACGCGTTAAATTGCTCAAAGTGTCTGTGGGCCGCAGGCAAGGTGACATGATTGAAATCACTTCAGGCTTACCGCTGGACGCCAATGTGGTGGTGCGCGGCGCAGGATTTTTGACCGCTGGCGACCTGGTGAAAGTTGTGCCATGAATGTTTCCGCTTGGTCTATACGCAATCCCGTACCGGGCGTGGTGTTGTTCGTATTGCTGAGTTTTGCAGGTTTGTTGTCCTTCAACAGCATGAAGGTACAAAACTTTCCCGACTTGGATCTGCCCACCATCGTCATCACCGCTTCATTGCCTGGCGCTTCACCCGCACAAATGGAAACCGAGGTCGCCCGCAAGATTGAAAACGCGGTGGTGTCGGCGCAGGGTTTGAAAAACATTTACACCAAGGTGCAAGATGGCTCGGTGTTGATCACTTGCGAGTTCAGGATTGAAAAACCCATCCAAGAAGCGTTGGACGAAATCCGCTCTGCTGTCAATTTGGCGCGCACCGATTTGCCCAGCGACTTGCTTGAGCCGGTCGTCAAAAAACTGGATTTCACGGGGTCACCCGTGTTGGCATTCACCATCACTTCGCCTTTGTTCGACGAAGAGGGTTTGAGTTGGTTTGTCGACCAAACAGTGGTGCGGCGACTGCTTTCCATCAAAGGCGTTGGTTCGGTCAATCGGGTGGGCGGTGTGCAGCGTCAAGTTGACATCGCATTGGATCCGGTTCGCATGCAAGCTTTGCGAATTTCCGCCGCCGATGTTTCCCGCCAATTGCGACAAGTGCAAAGTGAAAGTGCAGGGGGACGAACCGATTTGGGCGGCAGCGAGCAACCGTTGCGTACCTTGGCCACTGTGGGTTCTGCGGCCGAGTTGGCTGATTTAGAAATTGCGGTCGGTCACGGGGGGCGTGTACGTTTGCGCGATATCGCCACCGTCAACGACACGTTTGCCGAAAAGCGTTCATCGGCATTTTTGAATGGTAAGCCTGTGGTGGGTTTTGAGGTCTCACGAAGCCGTGGTGCGAGTGAAGTGGATGTGGGTGCGCGGGTGATCAAAGCCTTGGACGAATTGCGCGCCACCCACCCGGATGTGAGCATCACCACCGCCTTCGACTTTGTGACCCCTGTCAAGGATGAATACAACGCATCGTTGGTGTTGCTTTACGAAGGCGCTTTGCTGGCCGTGTTGGTGGTGTGGTTGTTTTTGCGTGACCTGCGCGCTACGTTTGTGTCTGCCGTGGCGTTGCCTTTGTCTGTACTGCCTGCGTTCATTGGCATGTGGTATTTGGGGTTTTCTATCAACGTCATCAGTTTGTTGGCGTTGTCCTTGGTGGTTGGCATTTTGGTCGACGACGCCATTGTGGAAGTGGAGAACATAGAGCGGCATTTGCACATGGGCAAATCGCCTTTTGCGGCGGCCATGGAAGCTGCCGATGAAATCGGGTTGGCGGTGATTGCCACCACATTCACCTTGGTGGCGGTGTTTTTGCCCACCGCGTTCATGAGCGGTGTGCCGGGCAAATTTTTTGTGCAATTTGGTTGGACCGCTGCACTGGCGGTGTTTGCCTCCTTGGTGGTGGCGCGCATGCTCACCCCCATGATGGCTGCTTACATGCTCCAGCCCTCGAACAGGTCGGCACCGGTTCCCTTTTGGATGTCTACCTATTTGCGCATGGTGCGCTGGTGTTTGAATCACCGGTTTTGGACGGCATTGGGTGCGGCGGTTTTTTTCATTGCATCGCTGAGCCTGATTCCATTGTTGCCCACTGGGTTTATTCCGCCCGATGACAATTCGCAAACCCAAGTGGGGATTGAATTGCCGCCGGGAACGTCCTTGGCCTTCACCGAAAAAATGGCTGAAGAAGTGCGTCAACGTGTGATGACCTTGCCCGAAGTGAAGTCCGTCTACACCACCATCGGTGGCGGCTCTGCCGGGTCGGATCCCAGCATGCCGCAAGCCAGCGCAGAAACCCGGGTCGCCACGCTCACCATCCAACTCACAGAGCGTGGTCAACGGCCGCGCAAAGGGGTGATTGAAAAAAACATGCGACAACTGTTGGCTGATATGCCAGGTATGCGTGTGAAAGTTGGGCTCGGTGCTTCTGGAGAAAAATACCTGGTCATGTTGACCGGGGATGACCCCATGGCGCTGCAACAAACCGCCACCAACCTTGAGCGCGAATTGCGCGGCATACCCGGTTTGGGATCGGTCATTTCGAGCGCCAGTTTGGTGCGACAGGAAATTGCGGTGTTGCCTGATTTTGCGCGTGCCGCTGATTTGGGTGTGACCAGCGCGGCCATTGGCGAGACCTTGCGCATTGCCACCATGGGCGATTACGACGCTGCATTGCCCAAGCTGAATTTGGCGCAACGCCAAGTGCCGATCATGGTCAAACTCGCCGACAGTGCTCGCCAAGATTTAGATTTGCTGGGACGCTTGACTGTGCCCGGTGCGCGCGGGCCGGTGTTGCTCGCCGAAGTGGCGCGTTTGGAGCCCAGCGGTGGGCCTGCGGTGATTGACCGCTACAACCGTGAACGCAACATACGCTTTCAAATTGAGCTCTCGGGTGTGGGGCTGGGTGACGCCAAAGAGGCGGTGAAAAATTTGCCCTCGGTCAAACAACTGCCGCCCGGCATACGCTTGGTGGAAGTCGGCGACGCTGAAGTGATGGAGGAGTTGTTTGCCAGTTTCGCGCTGGCCATGTTGACCGGTATCTTGTGTATTTATTTGGTGCTTGTGCTGCTGTTCAAAAGCGTGCTGCACCCGATCACCATTTTGGCCGCGTTGCCCTTGTCTATTGGTGGCGCATTTGTCGCATTGTTAATGACGGGCAAAAGCTTTTCCATGCCTTCACTCATTGGATTGATCATGTTGATGGGTGTTGCCACTAAAAACTCTATTTTGTTGGTCGAGTACGCCATCGTCGCACAGCGTGATCTGGGCATGAGCCGTTTTGACGCACTCATGGACGCTTGTCAGAAACGGGCCCGTCCCATCATCATGACCACCATAGCCATGGGCGCGGGCATGTTTCCTATCGCTGCCGGTTGGGGCGCATCGGATTCCAGCTTCCGCTCACCCATGGCGGTGTCTGTCATCGGGGGATTGATCACATCCACCTTTCTGAGCCTGTTGGTCATACCCGCGGTGTATTTGTATGTGGATGATGTGGGTAAGTTGTTTGGCCGTTTTGCTCGCTTGATCAAGCGCTGAACGGCTTCACAACAATTCAGCCACCAATTCAATTTCAACGCACGAACCCATGGGCAATTGCGCCACGCAATATGCACTGCGTGCATGTGCACCAGCATCACCCAAGATGTGCATCAGCAATTCGCTGCAGCCATTGGTCACCAGATGCGGTTCGGTGAATGTGCCATTGGCATTGACCAGGCTGACCACTTTCACAATGCGTTTGATGCGGTTGAGGTCTCCGCCGCAGGCCGCTTGCAACGTGCCCAATAAATCGATGGCGATGGACTCGGCCGCTTGTCTGCCTGTTTCGGTGTCCATGTTCGTTCCCAGTTGACCCACCCATGCCTTGCCGTCTTTTTTGGCGATATGGCCACTGACAAACAGCAAGTTGCCGGTTTGCACATAGGGTACGTAGGCCGCAGCGGGCACAGAAACATCGGGCAATTCGATATTTCGTTCTTTGAGTCGTTGGTGAATAGCCATGAGAGTCCTTAGAAAAATGAATCAAAAAGAATGCGCATTCGATTGTCATGCAATTCGACGCGTGATCTCAGGGCATTTTGCACTTGCTCGGCTCAAGTTATGGCTGAACAATCCGACTCAAGAACGCCAATATGGTTGAGGGAATAGGCATGCGCAACATGAAAACAGATTTATTGCAATTTCGCCATCGCGCGATGGGCTTGGCGTTGCTGACGGCGTTGGTGCCGGCTCTTGCACCGGCCAATGAAGTGGACGACCAAGGACGCATCATCGCAGGCCCCATGGAAGCCGATTTGGTTGAGCGTGGCTATTTGTTTTATCCCTTGCGTGTGTTGCCGAAAAATCAGAATGCACCCAGTGGGTCAAACAATCTGGTGCGGACCGCAGACAAAACCGCTGATCCCACGGCGGTGCAAACCGCACCGATCAGCCCCAATGCGTCTGTGCCAGCCGTGCCGTTGGCAAAAACAGCTACCGTCACGGAAGTGCCCGAGCCACCTGTTGCGCCCAAAGCCACACCTGCCCCGCCCCCTGCGCAGAGTGATCATGCCAACCACCAAGACCATGCACCCGCAGCCGAACATGCAGCGCCCAAAGGCTTGCCTGCGCCGGCCAGCAGACCCACGGCTTCATCGGTATTGGTGCAGCGCATGGAGCCCATCAGGCCCACCGCTCCTGCCAAAAGCAGTGACGGCCACGCAGCCGACGCACACGATGCTGCCGAGCCTGCCAAACCTGCCATGAGCAAAGCTGAATTGGCCAAAGCCGAGCGTGCCAAAGCCGCGCAAGAGCGCGCAGAGAAACGCAAGGAAGAGCTGGCCAAGGCGGCGTTGGCCAGAGAAGAAAAACTCAAGGAACAAAAAGCCAAGGCTGAGCAACTGAAAGCCGAACGCGCGAAAGCAGCACAAGAGCGTGCTGAAAAACTCAAAGAAGAACAAGCCAAGGCCGAACTTGCCAGAGCAGAGCGGGTGAGAGCGGCAGCGTTGGCCAAAGTCGATCGCGCTTTGGAGGAGCTTGCTCGTGCAGAAAAAATGAAAGAGGCCTTGGTCAAAGCGGAGTTGGCCAAGGCAGAAGCTGCGAAAGCCGACGCCAAACAAGATGACGACGCCAAGGATGCGCCTGCCAAAGAAGCATCCTCGCAAAAAGAATCTGCCAAAGCAGAAACACCGAAATCGCCAGCCAGCCCGCCGCCTGCAGAGCAAGAAAAACACGCAGCCCCTGCCAAAGCTGAACCTGCAAAAGCTGAGGCTGCTCACACCGATTCACATACAAGCGATGCGCATGCCAAAGACGAACATGCCAAGACAAGCCCTTCCGGCCAAGACGACCACGCCCCTGCTGCCCCTGTCTCATTGACAGCGGGTCAAAAAATTCTGGTGATCAATGCGGCCAAAGCAAAAGACAAAGACCAGCCCGCTAACGATGACCATTGACAGGATGGTTATCAAGTTTGGGGGTTTGGGGTCGATCTTTCTGGCATGAAATCGTTTTCTTTCATTCGCTGTTTTCTCACGGTATGGTGTCTGTTGGGCGCAGCCGTTGGTAACGCGCAAGCCGAATGGGCCGAGTTGATGAAAGACGATGACATCACGTATGTCTGGGACAAAGACTCGGTGCGTGCCGTTCACGTCAGCCGGATTGCGTGGACCATGACCTTGGTGACGGCCAAGGGAGTGAAAGCACCCAATGGCGAGGAATACCAGTCGTCCATGGCCCGCTGGCGCATCAACTGCAAAACGGATTCGTTTGTCAAACTGTCCGAAAGCTTTTATGCCAAACCCGATGGCAAAGGCCGTGAAGTGGCGTTTTACGAGTCCGCTGATTGGCGTCCGCGAGATGCCGCCATCCGTCCGGGTTCGTACCTGTCGCTCTTGAAAAAACAAATTTGCACTAACGCCGATTCCTGATTCCCACCGCTAGAGTGGGATGTCTGTGCGGTAAGTATCCGGCAGACTTGAAAGGACAGGCATGCGCGCACTTGGCGGGCCAGCCCCTGGTTTGCTGGCCTGGTCGCTGGGTACGTTTCTCCAACTATTTCAACCTGTTCTGTGGTCGCGTGGGCACTACACCACCTTGTTGGCGGTCTGCGCATGCATGTGGTGTTGCGGACAACGGTTGCCTCTTCGCACCGCGACAGGGTCTGTTTGGTCGGTGGGTTTTCGCATGGTCTGTGTGGCGGGCGTGGCCTTTGCGCTCACCGGTGTGCGTGCGGCGTATTTCCAACAACAAACTTTGTCACCTGTGCTTGAAGGCATCGATGTGTGGGTGACAGGTGTGGTGGCAGAAATGCCCCAAACCCGGGTGGATGGGGTACGTTTTACTTTTCATGTCGAGCACGCCGAGCGGCAGGACGATGACAGTGCGGTCGAGTTGCCGCACGCGCTCAGCTTGGGGTGGTACAGCAGCGGTTTTGATGGCGAGGTCAAGGCATTACCTGTGCTGCGGGCGGGAGAGCGTTGGCGCTTGCCTGTGCGACTCAAACGCCCGCATGGTTTGGTCAACCCCGGCGGCTTTGACACTGAACTGTGGCTCTGGTCGCAAGGCGTGCAAGCCAGTGGCCAAGTGCGCGAGTCACGATGGCCTCAGCCCTTGGGCCGTACTTGGCGCTATCCGGTGGAGCAATGGCGGCAGTCCGCCCGAGAGTCCATTTACCGTTCAGTCAGCGACAACCGGTGGGCAGGTCAAATAGCCGCTTTGCTATTGGGTGATCAGGCCAGTATCAGCGCCAAAGACTGGGACGTTTTTAGGCTCACTGGCATTGCCCATTTGATGAGTATTTCCGGCTTGCACATCACCTTATGGGCTTGGATGGCCAGTCGTTTGGTCACTGCCGTTTGGCGTCGCAGCGATGGGTTCGGCCCTTCATGGTGTTTGCGCTATCCGGCAGGGCAGGCGGGTTTATGGGGGGGCCTGTGCTTTGCAGCGGCGTATGCAGTGTTCAGCGGATGGGGTGTGCCCGCCCAACGCACCGTGTGCATGTTGGCAGTGGCCAACCTGCTGCAGTGGCGAGCCTACCGATGGCCCGTGTGGGAGCGCTGGCTCTTGGCAGCAGCAGCCGTTTGTCTGTGGGATCCGTGGGCGTTGCTGCAGCCCGGGTTTTGGTTGAGTTTTGTGGCGGTGGGGATGTTGTTTTGGATGCCGCCTCAGGCAACTGTTTCTGGCGCTGTGGCCACGCCAGTTGCTTCATGGAGGCACAAGCTGGTCAAGCAGTTGCAACAACTCTGGCGCGAACAATGGTGGCTAACGCTGGCATTGACACCGCTGACCTTGTGGTTGTTTCAACAGGTCAGCTTGGTGGGCTTAGGCGTCAATCTGTTAGCCATACCTTGGGTCACGCTGGTGGTGACTCCATTGACATTTGCAGGGGTGGTGTGGTCGCCACTGTGGCAGGTTGCTGGCTGGACATTGCAAGTGCTGATGACAGTGCTGGAACCTTTGTCGAGGTTGCCTTGGGCTGTCTGGCGCACTGCCGCACCCCCTGTGTGGTTAGGTGTGTTGGGTTTGGTGGGAAGCGTACTTTGGATAGGCAGTCGCCAAAGGTGGGTGCGGTTTGTCTCGGCAGTGAGCTGGCTTGCAATGGTGTGTTGGCAGTCGCCCCGGCCTGCGCAAGGCACGGTGCAAATATTGTTTGCAGACATTGGGCAAGGCAACGCCGTTTGGGTGCGAACCGCGCGGCACAGTCTGATGTTTGACACCGGCCCGCGATATGGCTTGGACAACGATGCAGGACAGCGTGTGTTGTTGCCTATCTTGCAGCATATGAACGAGCGCATAGACACCTTGGTATTGAGCCACCAAGACAGCGACCACACAGGCGGTGCATTGAGTCTGGTGGCGCAACACCCACCCATGCAGGTGTGGTCTTCCATCACACAAGCGCATTGGTTGTCACATCGTTTAAAAATGCAACGATGCAGCGCTGGCGAAGGCTGGGTTTGGGATGGCGTGGTTTTTGATTTCATCCACCCCATGGCCAGCGATTACGAACGGCTGCTCAGCCCCAATGCCAGAAGTTGTGTGCTGCGCATACGCGCTCAGGGTCAAACGGTGTTGCTGACTGCGGATATTGAAGCCTTGCAGGAGCAGGCGTTGTTGCAACGCATGGGTGATGCATTGAAAGCCGACGTGCTGTTGGTGCCCCACCATGGCAGCAAAACCTCATCGACTGAAGGATTCATAGACACGGTGCAACCGCGTTGGGCGTTGTTCCAACACGGGTACCGCAACCGCTACGGTCACCCTGCACCGGTGGTGGTGCAACGCTATCAACAGCGTGGCATACGCCAGTTGTATTCACCGACATGCGGTGCCATGCACTGGCGAAGTGATCAGCCGCAGGAAGTGAGCTGTGAAAGGGAATCAGACAAACGATATTGGCGGTTTTGAAACCGGTCGCCGCAAACAGCATTCAAGCTTTTCGCCCGGAGGCCATCAAATTGTCAAACGGCATTTCGCAGAATTGCGACCACAGCACAAATTCATCTCTGAATTTAGACCAAGGGCCGTGGATCTTTTTGAAAGCCGGGCTGGCGTCGATCATCTCGACCATGAATTGTTGGTTCGCCTTGTAGCAGGCTTGCAGAATCTCAGGGGAAAACCGTTTGAGTTGAGCGCCGTTGCTGATGAGTCGTCGCAAGGCCGCTGGGTTGGTGACGTCGTATTTGGCCGTAGACCATTGGTTGGCCTCAGCGGCTGCAATTTTCAAAATGGCTTTGTAGTCGGTCGGCAAGGCGTCAAATGCTTTTTGGTTGATGAATAAAGAAAGCGTTGCAGAGCCTTCCCACCATCCGGGGTAGTAATAGTTCTTGGCAACTTTGTTCAGGCTCAGGTGTTCGTCGTCTGCCGGACCGACAAATTCTGCGGCATCGATCACGCCTTTTTCGAGCGCGGCATACAGGTCACCCGGCGGCAACTGTTGCGGCACCACGCCCAGCTTGGCCAAGACTTTTCCTGCCAAGCCGCCGACACGCATTTTCAAACCGTTGAAATCAGCCACGGTCTTCATTTCTTTGCGGTACCAACCCGCCATTTGCGCTCCGGTATTGCCCACAGGCAGGGCCATCACGCCATAGTTGGCATAAAACTCGTTGAGTAATTCAATACCACCGCCGACATACATCCACGCGTTTTGTGCGCGCGTGTTCATGCCAAAAGGTATGGCGGTGCCAAAGCCAAATGCGGGATCTTTGCCAATATAAAAATAGCTCGCGCTGTGACCGGCCTCGATGGTGCCGTTTTGAACACCGTCTAGCACTTGCAAGGCTGGCAGCAATTCACCGGCGGCATGCAAACTGATTTTGAATTTTCCATCGGTCAATTCGCCTACGCGTTTGCACATCATGTCAACCGCGCCGTAAATGGTGTCTAGCGACTTCGGATAGCTCGAGGCCAAGCGCCAGCGGAAGTCGGGTCGTGAGGACTGTGCAATGGCAGGGGCGGCGAGGGTGGTGGCCGCTGTTGCGCTCAGGGCGCTGCGGGCGAGAAATTTTCTGCGTTCCATGGGGGTCTCCTGATCGGGCCAATGTACGGGATTTACCCTTGGATCGGTGTCAGTCAATACACCTATGATTCCAGACGGACCGGGCCTTGTTGCGCAAGACCTGTCGCCGAATGGTTATCTTTGGTTCACGATCAACCACTCATGCACGTTGTGCAAAGGACAATTACAGTGACTGACGTTGTCAAACTTCAAGGTTTATGGGCGGATTTGATGATGCCTTTGAACGAAGACTTGTCCATCAACCATGCCAAATTGGAAACCCATGTCAAAACCTTGGCGGCTAAAGGTGTGTCTGGTTTGATGCTCTTTGGCCGATGCGGTGAAGGCCAGTCTTTTTCACCGTTAGAGCGTTTAGAGTTGGTCAAATTTTTGATTGGAGAAGAAATTTCTGCGCAAGATATGTTGCTCAACGCCAGTTTCTCCAACATTCCAGACACTGTGCATTTGCTGCGCCAAGCCCATTCGTTAGGCGTGCAAGCCTTCATATTGATGCCGCCAGTTTCGGGTTTTGACTGCACAGACCAAGGCCTGATAGATTTTTTCAGTCATATTCTTGCGCAGGTTGCAACACTGAATGTGCGTCTGTATTTGAGTTCGCACGCAGGACCTGGGATGACGGATTTGAATGCCAGGGTGATCAACGAATTGATCACTAAACATCCCAACAAATTTCATGGCCTGATTGACCAAAGCCCAAACGCTAGCCATACCTTGGATTGGATCCGGTCATTCTCTGCTGTGCTTCCGGTTTACACGACCAACGACATGAACGCGCAAGTGGTCAGCGGAATGGGCATACACACAAGTATTTCCAGTTATGCCAACCTCATCACCAAACTGATGGTCAGAGTGGTGACCGCTTCAGACGCCAATAAAAAGCTGTCTGTGGCGGGCACCAAGATTGGCGACGACAGTCTTTTGCTGAATGAATTTGACCAATTGCTGGCGCACATGCCGTTGGTGCCCTCTTTGAAATACCTGGTGTCAAACATGTACCATGACAACGATTGGATGCGCGTTCGACCACCTATGTCACCTTTGAACCAGGAATCTCAAGAGAAGCTGGCCAAGGCATTCAAGAAATTTAATTTGCACCCGCATGTCTACTGAAAACATCAAAGGCCAATGACATGAAAAACACCGCCACTTGGTATTTGGTTGAGCAGCAAGATCTCTACCATGTCTATACCCACGAACAAATTGAAAGCCTGCCCGCCGACAGTTATGTCATTCAAAAAGTTTTTGACACAAGGCGAGAGGCGTTGTCTGAAATGGGAAGATTGATTCAGTTGGAAATCAATGATGTCAAAACCCATGTGGATACATTGACTGGTAAACATCCCACGAAATAACAACGGCAAATGCAAAGCGGGATCTCGCCCAGCCCTAAGCTGGGTCAAGCCTGCTCAGCCACGCGCTTTCCAATGTGTGCCAATGCCTCTTCCACTTGATCAATAAGTATCAGGCACAAATCACCAGGGTTGAGTTGCTCAAGCGCATGGTCGATCGCGATGAACTCACCTTGTATCTCGGCGATATCACGGGTCAAACTGGCGTGCTGTAAACCTTGACGCAACAGGGCAATCACTTCGCCGTCGGCTCGCCCTCGTTGGCAAGCGTCTTCGAACAGCACCACGCGTTCAAAGGCGTCTCCGATCACGCGGGTTTGCTCGCGTATGTCTTCGTCACGCCGGTCACCCGCACCGCTGATCACCACACTGCGTTCTTTGGCGGGCAAATTGGAAACAGCTTGCACCAACGCTTTGATGGCGTCTGGGTTGTGGCCATAGTCCGCAATGACCGTGGCACCCTTGTAACTGAACATGTTGAAGCGACCGGGTACGGCTTGTGTGTCGCTGATGAAAGTGGACAAACCTTGGCAAATGGTGGCCCAAGACAAATTGACTGCCCAAGCCGCGCCGATGGATGCCATGACATTTTCAACTTGAAAATGTCATGGCATCGTTTTGCGTCAAAGGCACTTCGCTCAATGAAATCCGCACTTGTTGAGCACCTTCTTGTGCAACGATATGTCCGTCTTGCACATACAGCACGCGCTTGCCTTGTGCCCGGTGCGTCGCCAGCACTGGGTGGTGCGGATCGACCGCAAAAAAGGTCACTTGTCCCGGGCAATTCGCTGCCATGGCGGCCACCATAGGGTCGCTGGCGTTGAGCACAGCCATGCCTTGGGGCGAGACGTTTTGCACAATGACGCGTTTGAGGACAGCCAAGTCTTCTACGGTGCTGATGTAATTCAAGCCCAAGTGGTCACCCGCACCGATGTTGGTGACAACCGCGACTTGGCAGCGGTCAAACGCCAACCCTTCGCGCAACATACCGCCGCGTGCTGTTTCCAGCACGGCAGCATCCACATCGGGATGCATCAAAACGCTGCGGGCGCTGCGCGGGCCACTGCAGTCACCCGTATCCAGTTGCATGCCGTTGACGTATACGCCGTCGGTATTGGTCATGCCCACACGCAGTCCGCTGGTTTTGAGCAGGTGGGTGCACAAACGAACCGTGGTGGTTTTGCCATTGGTGCCTGTCACAGCGATCACAGGAATGCGACCGTCTTGACCCGCTGCAAACATGGTGTCGATGATGGCGCTGCCCACATCACGGCCTTTGCCAAAGGAGGGTTGTAAATGCATGCGCAGACCGGGGGCTGCGTTCACTTCCACAATGCCGCCGTTTTGTTCTTCCAAGGGTTTGAGCACCGACTCGCACACCACATCCACCCCGCAGACATCCAGTCCGACCATTTGCGCGGCCATGACGGCACGCGCAGCCACTTCGGGGTGCACATCGTCGGTGACATCGGTGGCGGTTCCGCCGGTCGATAAATTGGCGTTGTTGCGCAACACCACGCGCGCGCCTTTGGGGGGCACGCTGTCGGCGTCATAGCCTTGTTCTTTCAGGCGGGCCATGGCGATGTCATCAAACCGAATTTTGGTGAGTGAGGTGGCGTGGCCGTCACCACGGCGCGGGTCGGCGTTGACTTTGTCAACCAGTTGACGAACAGAGGACACGCCATCGCCCACCACCAACGGTGGTTCTCTGCGTGCCGCAGCCACCATGCGGTCGCCGACCACCAGCAATCGGTAATCGCTTCCTGGCAGAAAGCTCTCGACCATGATGTCATCGCGGTATTCCAGAGCGTTTTGGTAGGCTTGCATGACTTCTTCACGGGTGCGGATATTCACCACCACGCCTTTGCCTTGGTTGCCGTCGCGGGGCTTGACCACCACCGGCAAGCCAATTTCTTGCGCCGCAGCCCAGGCATCGTCAGCGCTGTGTACCGGACGACCCCTTGGCACTGGCACACCAGCGGCTTGCAACATTTTTTTGCTGAGCTCTTTGTCTTGCGCAATAGATTCAGCGATGGCACTGCTGGCGTCGGTTTCTGCGGCTTGGATACGGCGTTGCTTGCTGCCCCAACCAAATTGCACCAAGCTGGCGTCAGAGAGACGACGATAGGGAATGCCGCGTGCCAAGGCGGCGTCAACGATAGCGCCGGTCGAGGGCCCTAAACGAATGTCCTCGTCGAGTTCACGCAGGCTTTTCAATGCCTCGTCGACATCAAAAGGGCCAGACGTGTAGGCGGCGACGCACAACTTTTCAGCCAATTGCATAGCGAGCTTGCCAACTTGTTCAACCGAGTATTCGACAACGACTTGAAACAAGCCTTCTTCAGGGGTGGGCGTGGTGCGACTGAACGTCACAGGGCATCCGGCTTGAATTTGCAAATGCAACACCGCGGCTTCGAGTGCGTGCGCCATGCTGAGTCGCGCGTCGCGCTCGCCCGGCTGCATTCGACCTAAGCCAGGAAACAGATGGCGCAGGCGTTTTTCAAAGGCTTGCTGGTCTGCGCTGAGATCACTTTCTGTGCCAGGGTCGCAACGCACCATGGCTTCGATAGCGGTGTGGCGCGTCCACAAATTGGGGCCGCGCAATGCGCGAATACGGGTGACTTCCATCAGGCGTTTATCCTTGCAAGGTCAAGATTGGCGATGGCGGCAGGTTGTCCATAATTTTTTAAACCGGCACGGATCAAATCGGGGGAAAGGTCTAAAGCCCAAGCCACGGCGACCGAGGCCAATAAAGTGTGCAAATGGAAGGTGCCGTCTTTCAGGTGCTTTGCAATCGCTGGGAAATCCAGTTTCAGCAAGATATTTTGGTGTGTGCCGCGCGACATCACCACTTGGTCTTGATCCAAATACACAGCGCGACCTTGCTGCGCCAAATGCGTTTGCAGGTGGGTGTTTTGTGCATTTTGCGCGTAGTAAATCACTTCGCCATCGCATAAATCTGCCATGTCTACGACAGCAGCATCTTCTGCATTGAGCACCGCCACACCTTCTGGCAGGACCAAATCGATTTGTGTTCTCACCACATTGCGTACTTGCTCGGGGGTGCGGATGTCATGGTCTTCTAAGCCAGTGTGGTCCGGCATGTCGGTGAGCACACCGACATGGCAACGGTCGTAGGGCAATCCTTCTTCCAACACTTGCAAAGGGGTGTTTTCAAACACGGCTGCGTCCAATGCGCGGTTGATCAGCAAACGCTGGCTGGCTTCAAATACCCGCGCATCTTTGGGATCAACCATTCGCTGGTCCATGAACAAACCTCGCGAGGAAGCCAAGCCCGTTCTTCTGCCCGATAAATGGATCAACCAATTGACCAAATGGGCGAGTTCGGTGGTGTGGTTGCGGCCCATGATGCCCACCACAGGAATGCGCGTGGGTTGTTGGGTGTCAAATAAATGCGCAACGATGTCTTTGCCGACTTGACGCGGTTGGCCAATGGCGGGTTTTAAATGCATCAGCAAGCCGGGGCCTGCATTGACTTCGACCACCGCACCCCCTTGCGCATGCAGGGGTTTGCTGATGTCCTCGGCCACCAAATCGATTCCCGCGATGTCCAAGCCGACCACACGCGCCGCGAGCACCACCACAGCGGCCACTTGCGGATGTACCTCGTCAGTGACATCAATGCCCATGTTGCCGGTGCGTTGCACCACGACCACCCGATCTTTGGCGGGAATGCTTTGGGCATCCAATCCTTGGCGTTGCAATTCCAGCACCGCGGTGGGCAGGTCTTTCAAACGAATCGTGTCTAAGGGGAAATCTTCTTCTTCGCCGCGTCGCGGGTCAGAGTTGATTTGTAATTCAATCAACTCTTCCACCGTGTGAACACCATCGCCCACAATGCGAGCGGTTTCACCGCGCGAAGCAGCGACCACTTTGTTGCCCACCACCAGCAAGCGGTGCTCGTCGCCAGGAATGAACCGCTCCACCATGACATCGGTTCCTTCGCGTTGGGCGACCAGGAACGCCGCTTCGATGTCTTCTCGGTGCCGCAAGTCGAGCGCTACGCCGCGCCCATGGTTGGCGTCGGTGGGTTTGACGACAACGGGCAAACCGATGTCTTGCGCCACGTCCCACGCCTCTTGCGGCGAGTTCACCACCTCTCCAACAGGAATGGGCACACCGCATTGGGTGAGCAATGATTTGGTCAGGTCTTTGTCGCTGGAGATGCTTTCGGCAATCGCGCTGGTGCGATCGGTTTCAGCGGTCCATATGCGGCGTTGCAAAGACCCGTAACCCAATTGCACCAGATTGCCCGATGTGAGCCGAATAGAAGGAATGCGATGGTCGGTGGCGGCATCCACAATGCACGCAGTGCTAGGCCCTAAACACAAGCGGTCGACCATGGTTTTGAGCCGGCTGACAGTAGCTTTGAGATCGAAAGCCGTGTTGTTGATAGCGGCCATCACCAAGTCGCGGGCAGCGGTCATGCTTTCTTTGCCCACTTCTTCTTGGCGCGTGCGAATCACGACTTTGTAGACACCGCGTTGACTGGTTTCGCGCGCTTTGCCAAAGCCCACTTGCATGCCCGCCAAGGTTTGCAATTCGATGGCCACATGCTCCATGATGTGGCCACACCAAGTGCCTTCGTTGAGTCGCTGTAAAAAGCCGCCGCGTTCGCCAACGCCACAACGGTGTTCCACCATGCCGGGCAACCAGGCGTTCAGCCGTTCGACAAATCCGGGAAGGGTGTGGGAAGGGTGGTCTTCCAATGCGCCTAAATCGACCCAGGCTTCGATGACGGGGCGGTAAGTCCACACGTTGGGACCGCGCAAATAACGCATGCGCAAGATGGCGATGTCAGGAAATGTCATGAGGGTAAGACTTGTGTATGTCGTGCAAGAGGTTGGAAATGACGCAGGGTTAGAATGGAATCACTGTAGGTCATCGTAAAAAGAATGAATATTCCCTCTCAAGTTGCGCCAGTGCTGCTGGATTTGCCAGCCTCGTGGCGTCGGGATCTGCAGCTTCAATTGACATCAGAAGAAAACGTTCTAGCTTGGCTGGAGGTTGACCTCGACGAGCGATTGTATTTCGCTAAAGGCTTGTTGGTTCTGACCGCCCAACGCCTCATTGGGTGTGCACCGGGGGCGCAATCCGTCTGGCACAGCCTGCCGCTGCTGCCGGGAAGCCGCATGGAACTGTCGGACTTCGCAGGCGTGGGCCATTTGCGTTTGCTCAACGAACAGCAGCAATTGGCCGATTGGCGCTTTACCTTGGGCCAGCATTCACAAGCCCATGCATTGCTCACACGTTTTAACCAGCGCATGGCCGGGCAGGTTGAAGCTGCGCAGGCTTGGTGTCAGACATGTCATGCGCCGCTGGCCAGTGTCGACGACACATGCCGTAGTTGTGAACTGGCGCAAGAAGAGGTGCCTGTATCCACTTGGAGTTTGTTTCGCTTGTGGCGGTTTGCCAAACCTTACCAAGGACAGCTGTTCTTGGGCTTTTGCCTGACATTGGCATCCACCGCCGCCACGCTGGTCCCGCCTTACCTGACCATGCCGTTGATGGACGATGTGTTGATTCCTTTTCAAAACGGGCAACAAATAGATATTTCCTTGGTCGCCATGTATTTGGGTGGATTGCTGGGTGCAGCATTGCTCGCATGGGGGTTGGGTTGGTTCAAAACCTATGTACTGGCCTTGGCCTCTGAGCGCATCGGTGCCGACTTACGTTCCACCGCCTATGAGCATTTGTTGAAACTGTCACTGGAATATTTCGGCGGCCGCCGCACGGGCGATTTGATGACCCGCATTGGCAGCGAAACCGACCGGCTGTGTGTGTTTTTGTCGTTGCATTTGCTCGACTTTGCCACCGATGTGCTGATGATCTTGATGACTGCAGTCATTTTGTTCAGCATCGACCCTTGGTTGGCTTGCGCCACTTTGCTGCCCTTGCCATTCATTGCCTGGTTGATTCACATTGTGCGCGACCGTTTGCGCACCGGTTTTGAAAAAATTGACCGGGTCTGGTCTGAATTGACCAATGTGCTGGCAGACACCATCCCCGGTATTCGTGTTGTCAAAGCCTTTGCCCAAGAGCAACGAGAAGCGCGTCGATTTCAAGAAGCCAACAAGCACAATCTGGCGGTCAACGACCGCATCAACTTTTTATGGTCTTTGTTTTCTCCCACCGTGACTTTGGTCACCGAAATCGGTTTACTGGTGGTGTGGGCGTTTGGCATTTGGCAAGTGGCACACCATCAGGTGACCGTGGGTGTGTTGACCGCCTTTCTGGCTTACAGCACGCGCTTTTATGCACGCTTAGACGCCATGAGCCGTATCGTGTCGCACACGCAAAAAGCGGCGGCAGGCACCAAACGTATTTTTGAAATTTTGGACCATGTCTCCAGCGTTCCTGAACCACTTAACCCTGTGGCATTGCCTGAAGTTGTCGGACGCATACAAATCAGCCACGCGGGTTTTCGCTATGGCAACCGCGCTGTCATCAAAGATTTGACGCTGGACATTGCCCCGGGCGAGATGATCGGGTTGGTGGGGCAAAGCGGCTCCGGCAAAAGTACGTTGGTCAATTTGATATGCCGCTTTTACGACTTGAGCGAAGGCGCGATTCTGATAGATGGCACCGACATCAGAGACATACGGATTGCCGATTACAGGCGTCACATCGGGTTGGTGTTGCAAGAGCCTTTTTTATTTTTTGGCACCATCGCCGACAACATCGCTTATGGCAAACCGGAAGCGACGCGCGAAGAAATTGTGGCCGCCGCCAGAGCCGCGCATGCCCATGAATTTATTTTGCGGCTGCCGCAAGGCTACGACTCGTTGGTGGGCGAGCGGGGACAAGGTTTGTCTGGGGGTGAACGCCAGCGCATTTCCATTGCACGCGCTTTGTTGATCGACCCGCGCATATTGATCATGGACGAAGCCACCTCATCGGTCGATACCGAGACCGAGCAAGAAATCCAAAAGGCGTTGGACAACTTGGTGCGTGGACGAACCACCATCGCGATTGCCCACCGTTTGTCTACCTTGCGCCGAGCCGACCGTTTGGTGGTGATGGAACACGGCCAGTTGGTGGAACAAGGGCAACACGACGAACTGCTGGCCACTCAAGGGGCCTACTGGCGTTTGTATGAAGCGCAGGCGCGCCAAAAACAGGCCGAAGAAATGGGCTTGACGCTTGGCTCGCTCAAGGAGCACAAGGTATGAGCCATGCTGCTTTCGAACTGAGCTTGAATTCACAAGGTCATTGGCAACTGCGTTTGGACGAAGTGTTGCACCAGCCCGTGGTGGTGGTGCGCGCATTCCCGATTGGTGCACCTGACGAAGCGGTGTCTGTTTTGGATGCAGACGGCCATGAACTCTTGTGGATTCCACAGCCGTTGACTTTGCCTGCGCCCCAAAAGCAAGCGGTTCTTGCGGCCTTGCAAGCGCGTGAATTCATGCCTGAAATTCAGCGGGTTGAAAGTGTCAGCAGTTTTTCAACCCCCTCGACTTGGACGGTACAAACGCACCGGGGAATGACGCAATTTGTGCTGCGTGGCGAAGAAGACATACGCCGCATCAGCGCCAAAACGCTGATCGTTGCCGATGAGCACGGCGTGCAGTTTTTGATCCGCGATTTACCGGCTCTTGATAGACACAGCCGCAAGTTGCTAGATCGGTTTTTGTAAATGGAAACTGGTTGAGCGCAATAGGCGTTATTTGCGGGGGTCACACACGCGTGTAATTTTTTCGCCGCGCGTCCAACAAGGACTGGTTGTTTCAGTAGCCACTGTCGGCAAGCCATCCAAGTCGATATTGACCGGCAGCGTTTCAAAACCGGTCACACCCCGTTTGTCCAGATACAGTTTCAACAACCAACCCTGACGCTGATATGCGTTGTCGGTTTCTTTCATGACGAAATTGCCCACACTGAAAACAATGGGCTTGCCTTTGTAAATCGCAATGTCTTGGGTGACATGCGGGTGACCACCAATGACGGCATCTGCGCCTGCATCAACCATGCGTTGCGCCAAGAAACGTTGCCTGGGATTGGCTTGTCTTTCGTTTTCCCAGCCCCAATGCATGATGGGTATGACCAAATCCGCTTGGTATTGTTGTCTCGCGGCTCGGATATCAGCCACCACTTGTTGGTCTTCACTCCATGCCACGCCGGGCGTGTCGTGACCCGCTTCAAAACTGCGCGGGTGAAATTCGTTGTAACTCAACACCGCAATGCGCAAGCCCTGGCGTTGGAACACCAATGGCGTGTGCGCTTGCTTCAAATTCATTCCGCCGCCAACATGTTGAAGACCGGCCTGAGCAATCAGTTGCAACATGTCTGCAAATGCGGCTGGCCCAAAGTCGCCGCTGTGGTTGTTGGCCAATGCCACCGCATCGAAATGCTTTTTCACCACCGGCAGCACGCGCGGATGCGCTTTGAAGGTGTAGACCTTGTCTCCGGCTTGCCCGAGGGTAGACACCACACATTCAAGGTTGGCGATTCGGATGTCAGCGGTTTTCAAATAAGTTGCAAACGGAGCAAACGGGTCACCGCCTTGTGCGATCAACTCGCCCGCTGTGTCGTCCAGTACGGTGTCGCCGGCAAACACCAGACTGACGGTTGGTGAAGCATGTGTGTTGAGTACCAAACCCACGTACACCATCAGACCCGCTATCCAAGAACATGCACTGCGGCTCATCATGGTGTTATGCCGCCCAACCAGCAACGGTAAATCAGTTCACGCTCAATTGGCCCGCCATAAATATGTTGCTCACCGGTCAGCAGCACCGGTTGGCGACTGGGTTTGAAGGGCGCAAAATATTTGGCTTGTTGCAGCAGAACAGGGCGCGGGTCTTGTTGCAAGTAGGTATAAATCAACACGTGGTCTAAGCGGCCACGTGTGGCAGTCATCACCACTTTGAACAAAAAACGCTCGGCTATGTCTACCGGCGCTACCTCATAAGGATCAGCCACAGGGGTGGCATGCACCACTTGCGTGGCGCCCGCATAAGTCACTTCGCAGCGCAAAAAAGGACTGGCCTGCGCTGTGGATACCGCTATGCACCCAACGACGAATGCACAACGAATCCCTTGACTGGCAAGCCGTGGCAGAAAGCTTTGCATCGCAGTCGTGGTGTGAGCCGGATATCAGCTGAACAAATTTTTCAGCTTGTCAGCCCAACCCGCTTCAGAAGGAGAGTGTTTGTCGCCTCCTTTTTTCAGCGAATCGTCCAACTCTTTGAGCAATTTGCGTTGGTGCTCTGTCAGTTTTACAGGTGTCTCCACCGTGATGTGGCAGTACAGGTCGCCAGGAAAACTGGAGCGAACCCCTTTGATGCCTTTGCCGCGCAATCTGAATTGCTTGCCCGTTTGTGTGCCTTCGGGCAAATCGATAGCGGCTTCACCACTGAGCGTTGGGACAGAGATTTCGCCACCCAGCGCAGCGGTGGTGAAACTGATGGGTACCGCGCAATGCAAATCGTCTCCATCGCGTTGGAACACCTCGTGTTTTTTGATGCGTATCTCGATGTACAAATCGCCCGGTGGACCGCCGTTGGTACCCGGTTCGCCGTTGCCGGTGCTGCGGATTCGCATGCCGTCGTCAATGCCTGCAGGAATTTTGATTTCCAGGGTTTTTTGTCGCTTGATCTTGCCTTGTCCGTGGCAGGGTGAACACGGGTCGGTGATGATCTTGCCGCTGCCGCGACAGTGTGGACAGGTTTGTTGCACGCTGAAAAAACCTTGGCGCATTTGCACCACGCCTTGACCTTGGCAAGTGCCACAGGTTTTGGGTGAAGTGCCGGCTTTGGCGCCTGTGCCGTGGCAGGTGTCGCATTCGTCGTAACTGGGAATGCGGATTTCGCTTTCTTTGCCTGCGGCGGCTTCTTCGAGCGTGACCTCCATGGCATAGCTGAGGTCATTGCCCCGGAATACTTGGCGGCCCCCTCCTTGTTGTCGGCGGGCTTGTCCAAAGATGTCACCAAAAATATCGCCAAAGGTTTCACCAAAACCACCAAAGCCACCTGCGCCAGCGCCCGGGCCGCGCATATTGGGGTCTACACCGGCATGGCCGAATTGGTCATAGGCTGCACGCTTTTCGGCGTCAGACAGCATTTCGTAGGCTTCTTTAGCTTCTTTGAATTTGACCTCGGCCGAGGCGTCACCCTGGTTACGGTCGGGGTGGTATTTCATTGCCAGCTTGCGGTACGACTTCTTGATTTCGTCATCGCTGGCGTTTTTGGGAACACCCAAAATTTCGTAAAAGTCGCGTTTAGTGGCCATGTTTGTG
>JALRAA010000019.1 GCA_023262645.1 Burkholderiaceae bacterium | reverse complement strand
ACATTGGCGACTTGATCCAGCGCACCGAAAACGAGTTGCTCAAGACCCCCAATTTGGGCCGCAAATCACTCAACGAAATCAAAGAAGTATTGGCCTCTCGCGGTTTGACCTTGGGCATGAAGCTCGAAGGCTGGCCGCCCAGCGGACTGGAAACCAAACGAATTTAACAACAACACGAAGAGCGGTGTTCACACCGCCTCCCCTGGCCGTACCTGACACGGCGGCCGGCAAAACACACTCAACAAGGAAAACACCATGCGTCACGGACACGGACTTCGCAAACTCAACCGCACCAGCGAGCACCGCCTGGCCATGCTGCGCAACATGATGAACTCGCTGATCGAGCATGAGGTCATCAAAACCACATTGCCCAAAGCCAAGGAATTGCGCCGCGTGATCGAGCCCATGCTCACCTTGGGCAAAGAACCCACGCTGTCGAACAAACGTCTGGCGTTCAATCGTTTGCGCAACCGCGACAACGTCGTCAAGTTGTTTGCCGAACTCGGCCCCCGTTACAAAACACGCCCAGGTGGTTACACACGCATTTTGAAAATGGGATACCGCGTCGGCGACAACGCGCCCATGGCGTTGGTCGAATTGGTTGATCGCCCTGAAGTGCAAAACACACCCGCAGCCAGCGAATAACCGCTACAATCGAAGAACACGACGCGCGATGGAGCAGCCTGGTAGCTCGTTGGGCTCATAACCCAAAGGTCGCAAGTTCAAATCTTGCTCGCGCAACCAAACACACAACGCCCACTTTTCAGTGGGCGTTTTGCATGAAGCCTCCCATTTAGTTGCTGACATGTCACTTGCATTGACTGATATTCAATCTCAGGCGCAACGCATCGATTGCGAAACACCGAGTGGACGACAGGTCTGGCATGTGTGGAACCAGACGGGCGGCAACCCTTTGGTGTTGTTGCATGGCGGCAGCGGCAGTTGGAACCATTGGCTGCGCAATGTGTTGCCATTGAGCCAGTCACGCGCGGTATGGGCAGTCGATTTGCCGGGCATGGGCGATTCCACACTGCCACCGAATGCCATGGACGCAGACGATTTATATGAGCCATTGGCGCAAGCCATGCACCAGTTGTGGGGTGAGACCGCAGTGGATGTGGTGGGGTTTTCGTTCGGTGGATTGGTGTTGGGGTTTTTGGCAGCCACGCATCCGCAATGCATCAAGCGCATGGTGCTGGTGGGCATTCCGGGTTTGGGTATTTCCAATCCGATCACCAACATGCGTGGCTTTCGTGAAGGCATGACGCTTGAAGACCGCTATGCAGTGCATCGCAACAATTTGCAAGCCATCATGCTGACCGATGCACACGCCATCACGCCAGAACTGTTGGACATGCAAGAGCACAACGTACAACGCGACCGCATGCGGCGCAGGCGCATCGCCCGAAGTGACGCCATGCTGCATGCGATGCCACGCTGGCAGTGTGAAGTGCACGGCATTTGGGGTGAGCATGATGCGCTTTACCAAGGCAGTCTAGACCGCATTGAGGGCTTGCTGGCGGCTTGTGATTTGCGCAGCTTTCATGTGGTGAAGAACGCTGGCCATTGGGTGCAATACGAGCAAGCCGAGGCGTTCAACCAACACTTGCAACAATGTCTGCCACTTTGAGCCAAGCCAGACGCCAAACTCAGTCGGGCAACACGGCAGTCACTTCAATCTCCACCAAAGCCCGTGGCTCGATCAAGCCATGCACCACCACACAGGTCATGGCGGGGTAGTTTTTACCCATGATCGAGCGATAAACATCGCCCAGTGCTTTTAAATGGGATGTATAAATATCTCGGTCGGTGATGTACCAAGTCATGCGCACCATATGTTGGGGGCCTGCGCCAGCGCAGGCCAAGACGGCTGACACATTGCGCAAAGCCTGTGCTGTTTGAAGCACAAAATCGTCAGACTCAAATTGTTGTGACGCATTCCAACCGATTTGACCGCCGACAAAAACAAGTTGTCCCCGCGCAGAAATACCATTGGCGTAGCCTTTGGGTGCTTGCCATCCTGAGGGGCATAAAACGGTGTGCATAAGCGTTCCTTAAGAGGCGGTGTTCTGGCGCAATCGATAGCGTTGTAGTTTGCCGGTGGCTGTGCGCGGCAAGCTGTCTACAAACACAATATCGCGCGGGTATTTGTAAGGTGCCAAGTGTTGTTTCACATGGTCTTGCAATGCTTTGACCATATCGGTGTTGCCTGTATTGCCGGGAGCGAGCACACAAAAAGCCTGTACCACCATGCCACGGTCGGCATCGGGTTTGCCAATCACCGCGCATTGGGCCACCGCGGTATGCGACAGCAAAGCATCTTCCACTTCAGGGCCGCTGATGTTGTAGCCAGAAGAAACGATCATGTCGTCAGAACGCGCATGGTAGAAAAAATAGCCGTCTGTATCTTGCGAGACGGTGTCGCCTGGAAAATTCCAGCCGTCTTGCACATACGTGGATTGACGGGCATCGTTCAAATAGCGGCAACCGGTGGGACCGCGCACCGCCAAACGTCCAGGCACTCCGTGTACCACTTCGTGGCCGTGCTCGTCCATCACACAGGCTTCGTAGCCTGGCACCACCTTGCCCAAGCTGCCGGCTTTGGTCAAGCCTGGGGGAGAAGAAATAAAGATGTGGAACATTTCAGTGGCGCCCATGCCATCCAACAATTCGATGCCCGTGCGTTCAAACCACAAGCGACGGGTGGCCACAGGCAAGGCTTCACCGGCACTGACACACAGACGCAAATCGGGAAGCGTCGAGGGTTGAACAAACGCAGCCATTTGACGATAAAAAGTCGGTGCGGTGTAACACACCGTGCACTTGGCCTGCGCCATGAGTTCGACCATGCGCTCAGCAGTCAAAGAACCCTCGGGGAAAAAAACCGACGCGCCCGCCACCATGGGAAACAACAGTAACCCCCCTAAGCCGAAGGTGAAGGCCAAGGGCGGTGTGCCGATCACCAGGTCATCGCTGCGGGCTTGCAACACATGCTTTGGCCAGGCTTGGCATGCAGCCCAGACTTGGCGATGCGAATGGCAAGCCGCTTTGGGTTTGCCCGTCGTGCCCGATGTAAATGCCAGCAAGGCGATGTCATCGGCAACGGTGCAGACCGGCAAATCATCGACAGAGTGAGAAGCGCTTCGCGAGTCCAGTGAATCCGAATCGTCCGTCTGGTTAAAACACAGGACTTGCTTCAACACGGCGGGGTATTGAGACTGTGCGATCAATAAATCATCCAGCAAAGTCACATCGCACAAGGCCAACACAGGTTGCGCTTGGCTGACCACATCCCCCAGTTCTTTGGCACGCAGCATGGGCATGGTGGCCACCGCTATCAGCCCGGCCTTGACCACAGCCAGCCATGCCAATGCAAACCCCATGCTGTTGCCGCCGCGAATCAGCACGCGGTTACCTGGCTGCAATTGCAGGTCATGCACCAACACCCGAACCCGTTGGTTGACCAAAGCAAGCACTTCACGGTAAGTCAAGCTAAGTGATGAAGAACGAAACAAGGGGCGGTCTGCCCAGGGTTGCTGCAAAGAACCCTGCAACAGTTGCTCCACCAAATTGAAGGCATGTTCAGGCTGGGGTTCGTGCGCCAGCGTTAAAAAGACCGGCCATTCGCTGCGAGGCGGCAGTTGTGAATAGACAAATCGGTCGGTAGGCATGGTCAGGCCGCAGATTTGAGCAAGGACTTGCCGATGATGAGCTGCTGGACTTCAGAAGCACCTTCATAAATGCGCAAAGAGCGAATGTCTCTGTACAGCGACTCCAACGGATGGCCAACCAACACACCCATGCCACCGTGCAGTTGCAACGCCATGTCGATCACACGCGATGCATGTTCAGTCGCGACCAGTTTGGCCATGGCCGCTGCGCGGGTGTAAGCCACTGCGGATGACCCATCGCTGCCGTGTGTGTCGCGCAACCATGCCGCTTGGTAAGTCAACAAAGCCGCTGATTCAAGCAAACTGGACATGTCCCCCAGCCGCGCTTGCGTCAATTGGAAATCGGCCAGCTGGCCGCCAAACATGCTTCGGCTTCGGCTGTGAGCAATCGCTTCATGCAAAGCACGACGTCCCATGCCCAGCGCTGCGGCGGCGACCGAGGCGCGAAAAATATCCAAGGTACGCATGGCCAGTTTGAAGCCGGCGTTGACCTCGCCCAAACAATGGCTCGCAGGTACATGGCAGTCCACAAAACGCAAGCGAGCGAGCGGATGGGGCGACATCACATGCAAATGTTCGCTGTCGTCCAAACCTGCGTTGGGCGTATCCACGATGAATGCACTGATGCCGCGCGCACCTGCGTCAGTATCGGTTTTGGCAAACACCACATAAAAATCGGCCATGCCGCCATTGCTGATCCAGGTTTTATCGCCATTCAACACATACCCATCGGCGACGGGGCTGGCGCGGGTTTGCATGCCGGCGACATCGGATCCGGCATTCGGTTCACTCAAGGCAAATGCCGCAACAGAGCGACCTTGCGCAACCCGTGGCAGATAATGCGCTTGTTGCGCAGGCGTACCCGCGAGTGTGATGGCACCGCTGCCCAGACCTTGCATGGCGAATGCAAAATCCGCCAGAGGTGAATGCCAAGCCAAGGTTTCGCGCAGAATGACCAGCGAGCGTGAATCTAAGTGATCGCGCACACCCCCATGGGCAGCAGGCACGCAGTGGCGCAACCACCCCCCTTGACCCAAGCGGTGAACCCATTCCAGGCAAGCCGCCCGATCGTCTTTTTCGTCCACCTGTTGAGCCGATACCCAGTGCTGGAGTTCATCGGCCAGTTTGGCATGATCTGCATCAAAAAACGGCAATTGCCAATGGGACTGCATGTCAGTTACCTTGGAACATGGGTCGTTGCTTGGCGGCAAAAGCGACATATGCACGGTGGAAATCTTGTGTTTGCATGCAAATGGCTTGTGCCTGGGCTTCTGCTTCAATGGCTTGGTCTAAGGACATATTCCATTCTTGGTGCAACATGTTTTTGGTCATCGCATGTGCAAAACCGGGCCCTTCTGCCAACGACAGCGCAAGTTGCAAAGCCGCAGGAGACACCTCTGCAGGGTCGTGAAGTTGGTTGAAAAACCCCCATGCCAAACCTTCTTCGGCGGTCATGGCGCGACCGCTGTAGAGCAATTCGCTGGCACGTCCTTGTCCGATCACGCGCGGCAGCAAACTGCATGCCCCCATGTCTGCGCCTGCCAAACCCACCCTTGAAAACAGGTACGACACGCGGGCTTGCGGAGTACCCAAACGCATGTCGCTGGCCAAGGCCAGCATGGCACCGGCACCAGCACACACACCGTCAATGGCGGCGATCACCGGTTGCGGACAAGCGCGCATGGCTTTGACCAAATCGCCTGTCATGCGGGTGAAGGCCAGCAACTCTGGCATGGTCATGCGGGTGAGAGGTGCAATGATCTCGTGCACATCGCCACCCGAACAAAAATTTCCACCCGCCCCTTGCAAGATCACCACCCGCACATCCTTGGCGTGTTTGAGCGCCTCAAACAATTGGCGCAATTCGGCGTAGGAAGCAAATGTCAGGGGATTTTTTCGCTCAGGCCGGTTCAGCGTGATGACCGCCACACCTTCTGGGCTGCATTGCCAAGCAAAGTGCGACGCGCTGTAGCCTGCCAAAGCGCGGGTGCCGCTGTGCATCGGGCTGTCGGAGGGAATCCAATGGTTCATGTTTTTTCCAATGCCATGGCATGGCTGTGTTGTTTCACTTGACCCAGCAACGCATGCAATTGCGTGATGTCGGGTTCTTTCAGGGAGGCAAACGCTGCGACGATCCAAGCTTCGTGCCGCTTGGCCATTTTTTTGAACAAGCTGCGTCCGGCAGGTGTCAAACGGACCAACCATGCGCGGCGGTCTTGCGGCAAGCCCATGCGCTCGACCAAGCCCTCTCGGACCAGTTGGTCGGTGACCGGTGTGATGTTGCCGCCGGTCACCATCATGCGGCGCGACAATTCATTCATCTTCATGCCTTGCGGTTCGCGTTCCAGTTGCGCCATCAAATCAAAGCGCGGCAAGGTGGTGTTGAATTCATCGCGCAGTCCAGCGCGTACTTGTTTTTCAATCAACTGTGTGCAGGTGAGCATGCGCAGCCACAAACGCAAGGCTTGCGGATGGGTGCTGTGAATTCTTGCTTCGAGGTCCATGGTGGTTCAGGGTTTGGATTGCAAACGGTAGAGTTGGTCGCGGCCGGCTTCATAGGGTTTGGGCCAGACCACGTGGCGGCTTGCCAGTTTGGCAGCTTCGTGCAGCGTCCAGTTCGGGTCGGCCAGATGCGGTCTGCCAATGGCGCACAGGTCGGCTCGGCCTGCGGCGATGATGCTGTTCGCATGATCGGCTTCGCTGATGGCGCCCACGGCCATGGTGGCGATATGCACTTCGTTGCGGATGCGATCGGCAAATGGCGTTTGGTACATGCGCCCATACACCGGCTTGGCAGCGCGGGTGGTTTGCCCAGAAGACACGTCGATCAGATCGCAACCCGCTTGTTTGAACAAAGCGGCGATTTGCACAGCATCGTCATCGGTATTCCCCCCCGGTGCCCAGTCGTGGGCGGAAATTCGCACAGCCATGGGTTTGTGCGCTGGCCAGACGGCGCGCATGGCGCGAAACACTTGCAACGGGTAGCGGCAGCGGTTTTCCAACGAACCACCCCATGCATCATCACGCTGATTCGTCAGCGGGCACATAAAACCAGACAACAAATAGCCGTGTGCGCAATGCAGTTCCAACCAATCAAATCCGGCTGCATCCGCCCGTTGTGTTGAATGCACAAACGCTTGCAGCACTGCTTCCATGTGCTCGGGTGTCATGGCTTGTGGCAATTGATTGTTCGGGCCATAGGCCAGCGCACTGGCGGCCAGCAGCGGCCAGTTGTCGCGCGGTAAGGGTTCGTCCATCGATTCCCAGCCCAATTGCGTGGAACCTTTTGCGCCACTGTGCCCGAGCTGCAAACCGATATGGGTGTTTTGTTGATGCACAAATTCGGTGATGCGTTCAAACGCGTGTTGTTGGGTGTCATTCCACAAACCCGGGCAGCCGGGTGTGATGCGGCCTTCGGGCGTGGGGCTGGTCATTTCCACCATGACCAAACCGGCGCCGCCCAGGGCTCTGGCACCCAGGTGCACCAAATGGAAATCGCCAACCACGCCATCGACCGCGCTGTAAGTGGCCATGGGTGACACCACGATGCGGTTTTTCAATGCGATTTCGCGCAATTGAAACGGCATGAGCATCGGCGGCATGACTGTGCCACCCGACAACCAGGCTTCGTAGGACTGCAACCAGTCGCGGTCTCGCAACCTTAAATTTTCATGGCTGATGCGTTGCGAGCGCGTCAGCAGTGAATAAGTGAATTGCTCGATCGGCATGTGTACATAGCGCTTCACTTGTTCAAACCATGCGGTGGAATTGCGTGCGGCATTTTGGATTTTCAACACCTCTACGCTGCGACGCGCTTCATAAGCCTGCAACACCGATGCGATATCTGCATGGGGCGCTGAAGCAAAAGCGTTGGACAAATCGATGGCGTCTTCCAAGGCCAGTTTGGTGCCGCTGCCTATCGAATAGTGTGCTGTGTGTGCGGCGTCACCCATCAGCACCACGGGCACCTTCGGGTGCGTGGGCGTATGTATCCAATGCACCCAACGTTGGCAGATCACACGCGGAAATTGAATCCAAATCGCTGAGCCGCGCAAATGCGCTGCGTTGCTCATCAGTGCATGGCCACCCAAGTACTTGGCGAACAAACGCTGGCAAAACGCAATCCCTTCTTCTTGCGACAGTTGGTCCAGTCCATGCGCACGCCAGACTTCATCGGGTGTTTCCACAATGAACGTGGAGGTATCGGCGTCGTACTGGTAGGCATGGGCTTGAAACCAGCCGTGCTCGGTTTCTTCAAAAGCAAACGTGAATGCGTCAAAGGTTTGGTGGGTACCCAGCCAGACAAAACGGCAATGGCGCGTGTCTATGTCGGGCTGGTAGCTGTGCGCATAACGCTGTCGAATGCGGCTGTTGAGTCCGTCGCTGGCAATCACCAGATCGGCTTGGTACTGCTGTGCCAGTGCTTGGTCGTCGCTGACATCTTGTTCAAACACCAGTTGCACGCCCAGGCTTTCACACCGGGCTTGCAAAATATTGAGCAAATGTTTGCGCCCAATGCCACAAAAACCGTGGCCGCCAGAACGCATGCTGCGGCCTTTGAAAAACACTTCTATATCGTCCCAATGGTTGAACGCTTCGCCAATCTGTTGGGCGGTGTATGCATCTGCAGCGTGCAAGTTCTCCAAGGTTTGGTCACTGAGCACCACACCCCAGCCAAAGGTGTCATAGGGACGGTTTCGCTCGACCACCGTGATGTGATGCGCAGGCTGGTGTTGCTTCATCAGCAGCGCGAAATACAAACCGGCGGGGCCACCACCAATACACAATATGTTCATATCCATATTGTTGAGGCCTAAACTAATTAACGTCAAGCTCTGACGGTGTGCCATTCACAGGGGTTTTCCCTTGGGCGCACAATAGGCGCATGCTCTACAAATTCACATCCAAAGCCGCCGGTGACCTGATATTGCTGGAGCCGCAGGGCAACATTTTTTTACAAACCATTGGTAAGACTGCAGGTGCTCGAGGCATCATTTCCCCCGAAGAAATGCCCGCCGCCATCGAAGCTTTGCAACAAGCGGTGCTACGCGAGGAGGCAGAGCAAGCGCAGGCTGTGAAAGAAGCCTTGGCACTGGGTCAACCGGCCCCGCGTTTTGAAAGCATTCGTTTGCGCCAACGGTTCAAGCCCGTAGTGGACATGTTGCAACGTTGTCACCAAGCCGATCAACCCATTGTTTGGGGCGTTTAGTGGCGCATCCTTATCAGGTGTTGACACCGACTGCGGTGCTGGATGCGTTGAGCGATCTGGGCTTGCCGGTCGATGGTCGGCTCAGCGCATTGAGCTCTTATGAAAACCGTGTTTATCTGGTGTATTTGGACGACGACAGTTCTGTGGTTGCCAAGTTTTACCGACCCGGTCGTTGGGATCTGGCGCAAATTGAAGAAGAACATGCGTTCACCGCTGAACTGGTGGCCGAAGACATTCCCGTGGTCGGTCCGCTGCCATTGCATGGCAAAACATTGCACAGCATGCATGTGTCGCATGACGACCGTGACAGCCATTTCTGGTTCAGCGTGAGTCCGCGCCGTGGCGGACGTGCACCTGAGTTGGACGACCCCGAGGTGTTGATGTGGATTGGCCGTTTGATGGCGCGCATGCATTTGGTCGGCGAACGACAAGCATTTGCCGTCAGGCCTGCGTTGAACCTGCACACCTTCGGCGAGCAACCGCGCGAACAGTTGTTGTCGCAACAGCAAATCGTGCCAGAGGTGCGTGCGCAATGGCAGGCCTTGTGCGACCAAGCGCTGCAACAGGTGCGTGACCGCATACCGTCTGATTTACAACAGTTGCGCTTGCACGGCGACTGTCACCCCGGCAATATTTTGTGGACCCCGCTGGGTATGCCGCAAGCCGGACCGCATTTTGTCGACATGGACGACGCCCGCATGGGCCCTGCGGTGCAAGACCTGTGGATGCTGGTACACGGCGAGCCCGATGAACGTCGGCGAAAAATGGCGGCAGTGCTTGAGGGTTATGAATCGGTGCGGCCATTCGATGACCGAGAGTTGCTGTGTATCGAGGCCTTGCGTACCTTGCGCATCATTCACTACAGCGCGTGGCTGGCGGGACGGCAAGACGACCCGGCGTTTCCCATGCATTTCCCTTGGTTTGGCACCGCCGATTACTGGCGCGGACAGTGCGATACCTTGCGCGAACAAATCGATTTGATGGGGTAAATCGTCAAAATTAACATTCACATATCGGGGTAAATCCTGAGCAGTTAATGCAAGAAAGTACCAAACGATAATTTTTTTGTATAAATCCTGAACGAATTCAACGACAGAATTTATGCAACGGTTGAAGCAACCGTTGCGTTTATTTTTGGGAACTTATTCAAAAATCAGGAGACCACCGTGAAATTTCGTATCGCATCAGTATTGACCGCCACGCTGTTGAGCGTGGGTCTGGCCCAAGCGGCCACCGAGCTCGTGATTGCCACCGTCAACAACGGCCACATGATCGAGATGCAAAAACTGTCGAAAAACTTTGAGGCAGCCAACCCCGACATCAAACTCAAATGGGTCACCTTAGAAGAGGGTGTGTTGCGCCAGCGCGTGACTACAGACATCGCCACCAAGGGCGGACAGTTCGACGTGATGACCATCGGTATGTACGAAACACCGATCTGGGGCAAAAAAGGTTGGTTGCAAGAATTGAAAACCGACGCCAACTATGACGTTTCTGGTTTTTTCTAAGGAAGTTTTACAACATGAACCTACAGTCTCCACCCAAAGATCAACCAAGGTTCAACTACAAATAACGTCATTTTTTAAAAAGGTACGGCAAACAACAAAAAGCAATTCAGTTGTCCCACAAATGGAGGTAGCCACTCCCCATGCACCCCCCGCAAACTCAGGTATCGAGCCCCGACGCTTGCGTCGCTCCTTTCTACGGTATCATCTTCTTCAATATAACTACAATTATTCCAAGTCATATCGTCCCATCCACAGCTTTCCTACATTTGCTCCCCCTGACACAATTCTGTATGACTCATGGGGACATTCACTACCAATAATTGATTCAACCAAAGTGTTCCGAGTTTTTCTACAAAACCCAAACGGTCTTCGCCTTAGTGGGTCAACTTTGCCCCTACAACAGGACCTCTGTAATTGCAGTGAATATGGAGCAGCGGCCATATGCTTGCCTGAAGCAAATCTCAACTGGAAAATACCATCGACCAGGGACTTGTTTTCTAGTTTACTGCGGAAGACGTGGCGCTATTCAGCCTACTCTACGTCGCAGCCTCCCGAGGATTTCCTTAGCAATCGTCAACCAGGTGGGACAGCTACAGTCATCTGCGACAACTGGACATCACGTATAATAGAGCGTGGTGCAGACCCTTTGTGTCTTGGACGCTGGTCATACATCACTTTGCGAGGTAAAGGTACCACTAAGGTTACCATTGTTTCAGCATATAACGCAACATCCTCACAGGGAGACACAACAAATTATCAACAACAGCTGAGAAGTTTGTCCCGCCTTCACCGGGAACACAATCAGAGGGTGACAGTCAACCCTAGACGACAGTTCATACTCGACCTTCAAGGTTGGTTGGAAACTAAGGTGTCGGAAGGACACGAGATCGTATTAGCAATGGACGCCAACGACTCCTATAACCCAGACACTGCTGGCACCTCTATTCCACTGGAATATAATCCTGATCGACCAACGGTGTCAGCCTCACATAATGGTAAACTTAGTACACTTGTGGCTAGTTGCGGACTTAAAGACCCGTTAGCACTACAGCATAGCAGCCGTCCATTCCCTGCGTCACATATCCAAGGATCCAAAAGAATTTTTTTTATCTTTGTCACTCCACGTCTACAACCAGCGGTTCTTACAAGCGGTAGCCTTGCCTTTCATTCCCTTTTCCACAGTGATCATAGAGCATATTATGTGGATTTCGACGCTCTACTCATGTTCGCCGATCCAGCCCATGATATAGCCCCTCCTAGCTATCGGCGCCTGCAAATCTCTGACCCTAGATTGACAACCCAATATCGAGATATCCTTCACGAACAGCTTAGGTATCATAAGATTTATGACAAAGTTCAGTCACTGCAGGAAACATCTGACTCAGGGGCATGGACACCCGATACAACAGAAGAATACCAAAAGATAGATAAACTAGTTACAGAGTCAATGCTGCATGCCGAGCGCAATACAGGAAAACAGTTTTCAACTAGGTTTGAAT
>JALRAA010000199.1 GCA_023262645.1 Burkholderiaceae bacterium | reverse complement strand
ATGGCATCGGCTTGTTGCATGGCTGCCATGCCAGCATCGGTCAAAGCCAATCCCCGACCTGCGGGTTTGAGCAATTCACATCCCAACGCGCGTTCCAGTTCACGCACTTGTGCGCTGACGGTTTGCAAGGCCATGTCGAGTTTGTCAGCGGCACGCGATATGCCACCCTCCTTGGCCACCACCCAAAAATAGTAGAGATGTTTGTAGTTGAAGGATGAACTCATAGTCAGTATTTAAAGGAATATCGATGAGAAATTATCTGCTTTTTTAGAAGCTGATTAAGCCCTATCTTCAGGCTCATCTTATTTATACGGAGATCTTCACCATGCGATTCAATTCTCAAACACTGGCTGATCGCACATACAACGATCAGAACTCCACCACAAACCTTTCATGGACCACAAGTAGCAACAAAGTATTGCGAAATACCTATGCATTGCTCGCCATGACGTTGCTGTTCAGCGCAGCAGTGGCAACCGCATCGGTCAGCTATCAGTGGCCTGCACCTGGCATTGTTCTGACATTGGCCGGTTATTTTGGTCTCTTGTTCGCTGTGTATAAATTTCAAAACAGCGCATGGGCATTGCCCGCAGTGTTCTCACTCACTGGATTCATGGGCTACACACTCGGACCATTGTTGACCCATTCTTTGAGCCTCCCAGGTGGCGGACAAACTGTGTCCTTGGCCTTGGCGGCCACTGGCGCGACTTTTCTGGCCTTGTCCGGATACGTTCTGGTCACTCGGCGCGATTTCAGTTTCATGGGTGGATTTTTGTTCTGCGGCATGGTCATCGCCATGGTCGCAGGGCTGGCGGCCATCTTTTTTGAAATGACGGCTTTGAGTTTGGCCGTGTCTGCCATGGTTGCCATGTTGTCTGCAGGCATGATCTTGTTCGAGACCAGTCGCATCGTGCATGGCGGCGAAAACAACTACGTTCTGGCCACTGTTAGCTTGTTCGTTTCCATCTTCAATTTATTCACCAGCTTGCTCAGCTTGTTCGGGTTTGGCAATTCAAGCGAGTAATGTTGAAAGATCAGCACACACACCCTTACAGATTGAAAAAACCATGAAATGCCCACAATGCAAAGACACCGCACTTGTCATGTCTGAAAGACAAGGTATTGAAATCGACTATTGCCCGAATTGCCGTGGCATTTGGCTGGACCGGGGCGAACTGGATAAATTGATCGAAAAAGCATCGATCGGACAAAACCCTTCGCCGCCGCCCTCAACAGCAACCTCGCCACAGTCGCACGCTGGCCACGAAAGGGTGGTGTATCGAGAGGATCCACGATACCGTCATTACAAACAAAAATCTTGGCTCAGCGAGATATTCGATTAAATACTTCCAGTACCCCCAGCTTGCTGGGGGTATCTCATGACAACTCCCCATTTTTATAATGAAACTAAATGTAAGGAGTTGCAACTGTGAAAAAGTATTTCATCGCTTTGTGCGCCGTGGCCAGTTTTGCTGCTTCTGCAGAATGGGTTTTTGTATCAAAAAATGAATTTGGTACGTCTTTGTATGTAGACCCCAACATCAAAATAAAAGGCAATGTGCGTATGTTTTGGCACATGCAAGATTTATCTAACGCAGACTCTCAAGGCGACATGTCCTACCGTGGCATTTGGCAATATGACTGCACCGAAAAATTGCAACGCAACATGCAAGTGGCCGCTTTCAAACAGCCCATGGCCGCTGGCCCAAAATCAGAAGAAGCCTATCAGCCTTCGGATTGGGTGATGATTGGCAAAGACTCCAGCAGCCAAGCTTTGCTCACCTACGTTTGCTCGCTCTGATACACCCAATTCATTGACGCATCCCACAGCTGTTTGGCAGCCATAGCGTCAAGGGCGAATTTGGAAGGTGTTTTCGGCTGGCACTTGTCAAAATACAAACCGCTTTGTGTGACAGGCGCTTGCAATGCGCAATGCAGCGTGGTTTTAGCTCCCTCCTCTGGGGTCAACATCCCACGCCATTTCATCACTGGCCTGAGCCATCTAGGCACTTCACGCCATACTTCAGTGTCTACAACACCGGGATGCAACGAATAAGTTGACACACCAGTGCCCTGTGTTTCTTTGGACAACTGCAGAGAAAACAAAATATTGGCCAATTTAGAAACAGCATATTCAGGCACCCCGGTCATGCTCGCCGTCGGGCGTTGCAAGGTTTCCCAGGGGATGCCTCTTCTTGCCAGCATATGCGCACGGCTCGCGACGGTCACCACCCGTGACCCTGCACTTTCCTTCAATCGCGGTAATAACAAATGGGTCAATAAAAAATGGCCCAAATGGTTAACGCCAAAAGCCAATTCAAAGCCTTGGCGTGTCACACCTTTTGCCCCAGCCAACCCAGCGTTGTTGATCAGCAAATGTAAAGGCTGACCGGTTACCAAAAACATATCGGCACATTGCCGAACAGAGACCAAATCATCGAGCTGGAGTGGCAAAAAAGTAGCGCAGTCGGCTTGTCCCGTGATCGCCCGAATCTCGTCGATCACGGGTTGGGTTCGCTCTGCTGACCTGCCTGCCAAAAACAATTGGTAACCCTGTTTGGCCAACTGGACAGCAGTGACACGCCCAATGCCAACATTGGCCCCAGTGATCAAAGCCACTGGCTTTTTTGAAGCATTCAATGAGAGGCTCATGGAGAGGGAAACGCCACAGGTTTATGGTCAGGGTGCCAAACTTTGTATTTGTGCATGGCTTGCAAATATTCGTTTGACTGTTCAAATTGCCCCAACCATTGTTGCAAAGCTGGCCACGGCTGTGCGTCAAACCACGCTTTGTCCACGTTGGCAAACTGCCTGACAAAAGGAGCGATGGCTGCGTCTGCCAAGCCCCAATGCTCTCCGCTCAAAAATCCGTTTGGGCTCAATAAGGCATTCAACTCTTGAAGCAACAAAGCGGCTTCGTCGCGGTGAGTTTTCCCGTCAGTCAAGGCATAACGGTTGGGGTATTTATAGCGATCCAAGTGGTGCTTGAACACGTCGTCAAACCGCTGCACCAGTGCCAATTGGGTTTGCCTTTTTTGCGCTTGTGCAGGTAGCCAAGATTGCGGGTCACTTTGTTGCAAAGCCCACAGCATGATGTCTATGCTTTGTTCAATCACACGGTCAGGCAGCACCAACACAGGCACCGTGCCCTTGGGTGACGCATTGAGCAAACTCTGCGGTTTTTGTGCCAAAGCCACTTCGCGCAATTCGCAACGTATGCCAGCGGACAACAAGGCCAATCGGGCGCGCATGGCATAAGGACACCGACGGAATGAATACAAGACCGGCGCATTGGCGGGCAACAACTGTTTGATCAAGCTGTTTTTTTGCGGTTCACCCAGATGCATTTGACCGCGTGCTTTGGCCAATTGGAATTGGCGCTGCCGCTCTCGCGCACGTTGTTTGTGCTCGTCACTGGTGGTGTGGTAGCAGCGAGGACAACTCACGCCCAACTCAAACAAAGGCGAATCGGTCATGCCCTCGGCGAGTGGGTCGCGGCAACTGCGGCAAATTCCCAGTTTTCCGGGCACCAGACCGTGACCCACAGAGGTTCTTTCATCGAACACAAAACACTGGCCTTGCCACAAACTTTCTTCGGGCGGAATCTGTTCCAAGTATTTCAAGATGCCACCTTGCAAATGGAACACTTCATCAAAGCCGTTGGCGCGTAACAAAGCCGTCGATTTTTCGCAGCGAATACCGCCGGTACAAAACATCGCCACCCGAGGTTTGCGTCCGTTGCGCT